>JAYEFX010000319.1:0-4279 GCA_034658775.1 Campylobacterota bacterium | reverse complement strand
CGTTAAAGGTTACATTCACAATTGTTTTTTCTTTAGTGTTAAATACGTTACGATACTGATACCTGAACTACCCAAGACCATCGCCATGACTACCATCTGGTAACGTACGGCAATAAGTGGATCAACACCAGAGAGAATTTGTCCTGTCATCATACCTGGAAGTGAAACTAAGCCTACGGCTAAAAAAGCATTGATGCTTGGAATGAGTGCAGATTTAAAGGCTATTTTTTTAGCGTCATCATAACCACTGTGTTGGATCTCTTTTTCAAAGCGTTCAGCGGCAATAGAGATAGCGTCCATGCAATTTGCATAGATCATTCCTGCAATGGGGATCACGTATCGTGGCTCATAAAAAGGGGTCAAATCCAATACCACTTCCAATACTAATATAAGATTGATACTGCCTCCAAAGGCAATCGAGATAAAGATGATAAAGTAAGAAGAGAAGGATTTATTGCTAATGTTTCTTAGCGTAATTAAACTTGACATGCTGATCATCATTAAAATGATACCAATACCCAGTACAATAGAGTCATTTTCAAAGATGTAAATAAGTGCATATCCAATCAGCACAAGCTGTATTACCATGCGTAGTGTTGCATAGAGTATCTCTTTTGCATTATCCAGCCAAGTGTAGTAAAAGTATCCTACTACTGCTAGTGGTAAAAGCATAAAGAAAAGATGAGATACGGGGATAAGTTGCATCTAGTTCTTTTTTTCTTCCATAAATTTTTTTAGAGCATTATAGGTAGTAAGGTCAGTGATGATAGTGCTGTGGTTGGTATTGCTGATTGTCTTTACACTGGTGCGTTGTTCGTCTAAAGCATTGATGAGGTTATTGGCATGTTTGTGTTTGACTACCTTATCCGTTTGTGCAAGTAAAACCAATATTTCACTTTTGATCTTGCTGACATAGGAGAGTGAATCAAAAGGATCTTTTATTAGTAAAGCAATTGGAAAAAATGCATAGCGCTCTTTTGCAACGTTGGTGATGGAATCGTAAGGAGTGATAAGACCCAGTTTTTCAATGGGTTTTTGAGAAGCTAAATATACCGCCACTCCTGATCCTAAACTTCGCCCAACAGTGGAGATAGAGTTGTGTTTGGATTGGATGGAGTCATAAAGGTGTAGGGCATCTGAAAATATCCCATTTTGTGTGGGGACTCCAGAACTTCCTGAATAACCTCGATAGTTAAGCATGTACACTGCATGATTTGGAAAATGTTTATCAAAATAGGGTGCAGTGTTGGCGATATTTTCTTCATTTCCTCCAAAATAGATGATGGCATTTTTTTGTTTTGGGTGAAGAACAATAGTCTTGATGCTTTCGTTTTGATTTATAAATGTTTCTTGGGTGTAAGAATGAGCGATCTCTTGTGTTGGAAAATACAGTAAAGTATGTTGAAAAAAGTATAAATATGCAGCTAAGATGAGGTATACGCTACTTAGCACTTTAAGGCTATTGATTGCAATTTTTTTCATCGTATTTCTTAAATCTTTTTGTTGGCAGCTTCACGAAGCTTATCTTTTTTACTTTTTCGTTTCCCCTTAGTGGGTTCTTGACCTTTAATCTTTGCAGGCGCCTCTCCGGTGAGTTCAAAACCTTTAATTTGCTCTAAGTGCATAGAGATATCGCAACGCTTTTGGATCAGTTTAAAATGATCTTGATCCTCGTGTCCCACAAAGGATATTGCCAAGCCTTTTTTTCCTGCACGTGCGGTTCGTCCAATACGATGGATATAATCCGTAGTACTTCTGGGTAAATCAAAATTAATCACACATTGCACATCGTTGATATCCAGCCCTCGTGAAGCGATATCCGTAGCAAAAAGGATATTTATTTTTTTATCTTTAAATGCATCTAAGGTGATGATGCGTTCTTCTTGAAACAGATCTCCATGAAATGAATCGCAGTCAAAACCATGTTTTCTACATTTTACGGCGATATTATCTGCAGCGCGTTTATTTGCCATAAACACAATCACTTTTTCCCATTGGTTTGTTTTAAGTAAATGTCGAAGCAGGGGACCTTTATTTTCCTTGTTAACATTGATGGCACGTTGTTGGATATTTTGCACCGTTGGTGTTTCATCTTGAATTTTTACTTCAACAGCATTTTGTGTGATTCGTGATGCGATGTTTAGCATTTTAGTTGGATAAGTAGCAGAGAACATAAGATTTTGTCGTTGATTGGGGATGACTTTTAGTATCTCATCAAGTTCATCCGAAAAGCCAAGATCAAGCATCTTATCCGCTTCATCTAAAATAAAAAATTCTAAATGGGAAAGGTTCATCTGTTTTTTACTTAATACATCAAGTAATCTTCCAGAGGTTGCCACCACGATATCGCAACCTTGTTGAATATCGTAAAGCTGATCTCCAATGCTTTGACCGCCAATGATACTGACTACTTTTATTTGCTTGTGCAAGTGTTTCCCTAAGACCTTAAATGAATCGCTTACTTGCAGAGTCAGTTCTCGTGTAGGGGTAAGGATCAGTGCTTTTATTTTAGATTTACCTTGTGGAGGGTTTTGGTTCCAAAGCTCCAGTAGGGGAAGCACATATGAAGCTGTTTTTCCACTTCCTGTTTGTGCTTGTGCCATGATATCTTTTTGCTCAAGTATATGTGGTATCACTTTTTCTTGAATAGGTGTAGGTGTGATAAAACCATTTTCTTTGATGGCGTGTTGCAATGGGGAACAAAGTGAAAAATCTGAAAATGGCATAAATACTATCCTTATAATATAAAACAGATTTTAGGGGGTTTTGGCTTTGAATAAGGTTAGTGTAGTAGGTGTACGGATATATAAATATAAGCACAAGTATGATATAAACTCTTTATGACAATAAAACAAACCATAAAACACTATTCACAACTGCTTAAAGAAGTAACGCATATACCTCAAAAAGAGGTGCAAACCTTGATCCTTCACATTTTAGATAAAAATGTGATCTGGCTGCATCTTAATGATGACCAAGAGTTTAAACATGAAAAACAGTTGAATGAAATGGTAAAAAAAAGAGCGACCCATTATCCTTTGGAATACATCATTGGTAAAGCCTCTTTTTATGGGGAACTGTTTTTAACAAAAGAGGGGGTGTTGATCCCTCGACCTGAAACGGAACTTTTAGTAGAGCGTTGCGAAAAAATCTTAAAAGAGATAGATTCCCCTTGTGTTGTTGAGATAGGTACAGGTTCGGGAATAATTAGTGTTATGTTGGCTTTATTGATTGATGATATTCGTATTGTGGCTGTTGATATCAACGACAAAGCATTGGAGTTGGCAAAACAAAATGCAATCAAGCATAAGGTGGAGCATAAAATCACCTTTATGCATTCAGATCTGTTTGAAAAGATACACGGTGACTTTGACCTTTGTGTATCCAATCCCCCTTATATAGCAGATGATTATGCATTACCTACGAATGTGCAGTATGAACCATTGAATGCTTTGTTTGGTGGTAACATTGGTGATGAGTTGTTGAAAAATATTATAGATGCAGTGGTGCAGCGAAAAATACCGTATTTGCTTTGTGAGATGGGTTACGATCAAAAACAGCCTTTAGGGGAATATTTAGAACAATACAAACCTAAAAAAGTGGAATTTTATCAGGATTATGAAAAGTTTGATCGAGGTTTTGAGGTACATTTCTAATAGAGTATTCAAGAGGTGAAGTGGGGAGGCTTATGATATCGATAGTTATAATAGTAATGCCTTCATCTCATCTTCATTTAGCGTTGGTACTTCTAGACTAAGAGCTTTATCGTATTTACTTCCAGCATCTTCACCATAAATCAAATAATCAGTTTTTTTAGACACGGATCCAGATACTTTAGCGCCCAAACGTTCAAGATCTTTTTTGATTGCACCTCTGCTTTGGCTCATGGTTCCTGTTAATACTACTGTTTTATCTTTAAAAGGGTTTTCAATAGCTACTATTTTTTGCTCAACAGTAGGATTAATGAGTGTAAAAAGTTTTAGTACAATCTCTTTGTTTACACGCATAAACTCTAAAAATGATTTTGCCATCTCTTCCCCAATACCATCCAATGCTATTAACTCATCGTAGGTGATATTAATCAGTTCAAGTCCAAACTCCAATGATATTTGTTTGCTGGCCACTTCTCCTATGTGTTCAATGCCCAAAGCGTTGATAACACGATGCAATGATGCACCTTTTGTAGATGCAATAGCATTTAAAAGATTGTTGATTTTCTTCTCTTTAAAGCTTTCCAATCCTTCTAGATCTTCAGGTTTCAAAGTGTAAAGATCAAGTA
>JAYEFX010000318.1:0-4303 GCA_034658775.1 Campylobacterota bacterium | reverse complement strand
AACGACCTCAAAATACGCCTGGTCGATGTTAGGAAATTTGACAATTTTTTTTGCGCCCAGTTTTTCTACATACCCGACAGTAGCAGTTCCGAGTTTGACGGCGACAATTTTACCCTTGAGATCTGAGGGGCCGTTAATATCTATATTGTCGGATTTAACCATAACTTTGAGACCGGCTCTGAAATAGGGATGAGAGAAGTCGATTTTCTCTTCGCGAGATGATTTTATAAAGATTGCCGCAAGTGCGGCATCCAGGTTGCCCGTAATTAAACCGGGAATCAAACCGTTAAAGTCCAGCGGCTTCAGTTCATAATCGAGTTTGAGACGTTTTGCAATTTCGGCCCAGAGATCGATATCAAATCCAGTATATTGGCCATCTTCACCTTTGTATTCAAAGGGCACGAAAGAGGTGTCGGTGCCGATATATAGCTTTTCGGCGAATGCTGTCCCGGAAAAAATAATCATAACGCTTGCGAGAACTAAAAGTAGCAGTTTTTTCATGTTGCAGACTCCTTGTTTAAAACCGAGATGACAGATTAAACGTACCAACAAACCTTTTTACCAGACGAGAGATGAGTGAATCCAACCTTTATCACCATCTTCATGGGCAATTCGCAACCAACGTCCTCGTCGCTTAAGAACTTTAAGGGGAACCTCTCGATCGACAATAAAGAGAATCCGGTTTTTTGTGCCGGGATCGGAACGAACATTACAGTTCTCTACCGTTGTGATAACCGTTGCCGTCCGGCTCAACAGGGATTTATAAACCCAACCGTTGTCTCCTTCAAAATCTTTAACCTTATACCAATCCCCTTTCTTTTTGATAATCTGAAACGGGTGGTATTTTGTCACTTGCCATACAATCTCAGATTTTGTACCAGGCTCTGAACGGACATTGGCAAGACCGACCTTAATCGACATCCGTTGGGCTGCTTGAGCTGAAACAAGCGGTAGAAAAGGTGACACCAGTCCGACCAGTAACAAAACAAATAAAAATCTGGTTAAAAACAGTTTTCGCTCTGCTGTAATCGTAAACCTTGCTATCATTTAAGAATCCCTCCACTATATTATTCAGGTATATTAGGAATTTTAGTAGTCTGGTTTTTATAGTTTCGTAATGTATACTCTTTTTCATTCTTATCAATTGTGTAATAATCAGGCATTAACGGAATTTTGCCGATGTTAGTTGCCAGCACATACATCGGTTGCGCCATGCCGCTGGTGTGACCACGAATTGCATCACGAATCAACTCGGCCCCTTTTTCTACCGGAGTCCGAAAATGATCCATCCCCGGAGCTGGTTCGCAATAGAATATGTAGTAAGGTTTAATCCGAGTGCGAAGTAATTTTAAGTGTAACTCTCTAAAGGTTTCTACGTCATCATTGATCCCCTTTAACAAAACCGCCTGATTTCCCACATTAATACCGCAATTCAACAGTTCGTAAACTGCTTTTTCAGTTTTTTCGGTAATCTCTTTTGGATGGTTACATTGAGTATTGAGCCAAACCGGAACCTTGTGAAAACCACCGATCGCCTTTTTTAATCCGGCGGTGATCCGCTGAGGCAGAACTATCGGTAACCGGGAGCCAATACGAATCATCTCTATATGTGGAATTTCACGAAGCCTGGCGATCAGATATTCCAGTTTATCATCTGAAAAAAGTAAGGGATCCCCACCCGTAACCAGAACGTCGCGGATTTCCGTATGCTCTTTAATCCAGGTAAGTCCATCCTCTACATCAAAATTCAGTTGCAGAGTTTTATCAACCACCAACTCTTTACGAAAGCAGTGCCGACAATAAATTGCACAAACATCTGAAACCGTAAAAGCGATACGGTCATGGTACTGGCGAGCAATAGAATCCGGGCGATCCTCATCGGCACGGTTCTCTTTCCACATCAAATAATTCGCAATCCCGTATTTGTTGGTTTGCTCTTTGAGGGATGGTATTACCTGTCTGCGAATCGAACAAGAAGGGTCATTTCGGCTCATTAATGCGGCAAAATAAGGGGTTGTCCCCCACTTGGTGTTTAAGGTTTCAATCGCTTTTCGTTCATCTTCAGAGATCTCAATATATTTTTCCAATTTTTCAATTGTATTGACTTGATTTTTTATTTGATCGGTCCACTCTTCGGTCATATTTTCCTCTACTGATAAAAATCCAGGGATATCTGTCTAGCTTTAACTGTACGACCAGATTGACTGGTAATCTTCGACCTTCTCGCCCATTTCGGTTAATCTTTCAAGATAACCTAGAATCGGCACATCCGCATATATGTAAGCCGGTGGCGCAATCTGGACAATGCCATCTTCCCAGGGGTAGAACTCATATATTCGTGAGCCATCCGCATCAAGCCCTATCAAGTGGCGTTGACGGGTTGAACGAATATAACTTTTACCCTGCCCCGGAACATTGAAAACGGCTTCGTCGGTACGTTCGATACCGGGAGAGAGCCGAGCTTCTTCGGTCTGTTCCTGAAGCAGCCGGGCAATTGGAACTCGATAGGCGGCAGTCTCTTCCTTACCTTTGGCATTGAAACTGTAATAGGGATCAATCCCAATTTGGCGCAGACGGCGCCGTAAAAAAGCGGCTTCGAAACGACGTGAGACAAAAAAGGTGTAGACCAACTGGTTATAGACCCCAATCCCCTGGCATCTGAGACGATCAACAGCATCGGCAACTTCAGGAGTTAATTCATAACTGTGCTCAATATGCGTAACTACGACGACTTCACGCTTACCCGATTGCCGTAGAGAACCTAAGAAAGTTGCCAGGCGGTCAGTAATTCGCATCGGCATGGTTACCAAAGTCCGGGTTCCGATACGAATACGCTCGACCGTGGGAATAGCGGCAACCATACCGACTATGCGCTCAACCAGTTCATCATCCATAGCCAAAGGATCACCACCGGTTATCAAAACCTCACGGATCGCCGGATGTTCGGCTATCCATTGAACCGCAGCTTCAATCTTCTTGGGCGAGGCCAGGGCGTCAGCCGCCATGGCGTCTTCAATCTCCCAGTTCCGTTGACAATAGACGCAAATTTGCGGGCAGGTATTAAATGGTTTAAAAATACATATGGATGGATAGCGCCGGGTAATCAGATCGATCGGCGAAGTATCTTCTTCCCGCATAAAATCAAGTTCGGAAAAATCATCTTGCCCATGCCGAGATTCAACCACTTGTTTAACATATTCCGGCGGCGGCAAGACCTGGGCTCTAACAGCCGCATCTCTACGCAGATCAAGATCTTCATCGTCCATCAGGGAAAGATAGTAAGGCGTCACTCCAAATGGCAGATGATTTTCCCGGGCTCGATCAACAGCTTTAATTTGCTCTGGTGTTAAAGTTACCAGTTTTGACAAGGTCTCGGCATCCTGGATAATATGCTGAATCTGCCAGCGCCAATCGTACCACTGGGCATCACTGGCCCCAAAATATTTAATTATACGGTTCCGGCGCTGGTAACGACGAAGCACAGTCGCTGAATTCAGACCATCGCTGTAACGCGACATAAAACTTTCTACCCGATCAACCATAGCATCTAGCTGTTGAGAACGTAAGATCGCAGCTTTACGTCCTTTAAGATCATTCTCACCATGATCATCTTTGACGAGAGTATCCGGGCCGGCGTTAGCCCCACATAATCCTTTAAACAAAAAAACGAGCTCGGCGTAAAAAGCCGGTTGTAAATCCTCGCGTTCAACCTTGTGAGTAATATCAAAGAGAGCCTGAACTACGCAAAAACTACTTTTCTTCTCTGCCTGTGATGAAAAAATGATACGTAAAGTTGAAGCACATCTATTAATCTGCTGCGACAGATCCGGTGAAGTCGAAGAGTTTTGACTTAAGGCCACATCTGCCAGTTCATTAACCATATCCAGAAGATCAGTACGCCAATCCTCCAGATCATTCGGGTTATTGTCAGATAAAGCAAACAGTTTTGGAATCACATCCCGTAAATTGGATATACCATAAGAATTTTGCAACTTTTCTCCCTTAATTAGTCGATTATGAAGTTCTAAACTCTTTCAAGAGCGTATAAAGTGAATGAACGAAAACCTTAAAAATAGTAGCCGACATTAAGATTAAAGCGCATGTGCCAATCATTGTTTCTGCCGTCGCCAAGCGCATCTGAATCAGCCCCCAACCAGACCATATTTTTGCCCATGACACAGTCGATATAGGTGTAGATCGGCCCGGAACTGATCATGCAGCCCAAGGTGTTGATATAGGAATTATCTCCATCACCGATATCCTTGTCGAGGACGCTGTAATCGTCATAGAAGGTCAGCTTGGT
>JAYEFX010000317.1:0-4325 GCA_034658775.1 Campylobacterota bacterium | reverse complement strand
GCAAGAGCGAGAGTTTTTATTTAAAGAGGATGAAAAGTGGCATCAAGTATACGATATTACAACCATAGGGCATGAGTTTGGACATATATTGTGGTGTGACGATCAAACTGAGTCCATTATGAACAATAGTGGAAATTTTAAAAATATAGAGGAGTTCAAAGCTACTACTGGTGGTTTAGTCTCTTTCTACATGGATAACGATTCAAAAGAGTCCACTTTATGGCAAGCGGTATTAAGAGATACCATTAAACGAGCTGTCGGTCTCATAGGATGGATGGAAGTGGATGAGGTGCAACCTTACTATTGCGAAGGTCTTATCCATCTTTCAGGGCTGTTTGATGCAAAAGTTTTACAATGGAACAATCAAAAGCTTAGCATTGACATGAGTGAAAAAACATATGAAGCGCTTAAACAATGGTACATTATTACTTACACATCACTAGGGCAGCATTATTTAGATAAACTTGATGCCAGCTTGTGGCTCAATCAGTTTGCAACAAAACAAGAAAAATACTTTTTACCAAACAATGCCGTAATTCTTGATTTTGTCCAGTATTATTTTGAACAATACAAAACCATTGGTCAAGAGCTTGATACGATGGATACAAAAGAAAATTATGTGGTTTAAGAGTTAAAACCTAAACAAATTTAATTTTATTTAGGTTTTATGGTGCTTCAACTTTTTTATACTGAAGCAAACCAATGCCCATGACAATAAACAATCCACCCGTAACCCTATGAAACCATGCCATTCGCATGGGGTTTGCAAACCATATTTTTGCTGATTTTGATATAAATCCATAACCGTATAAGGATAAAAAAGAGATCAACATAAAAATACCCGTCATGGTAAAAAACTGCGGCACAATAACGGTTTGAAGATTCATAAACTGCGGGAAAAAGGCAATAAAAAATATAATTGGCTTAGGATTGGTTACGGCTAAAATAAAACTCTCCATAAAAAAAGACCAAGAAGTTCGATGATTTTGTATGTGTTGATCTACTTTTAAAAATTTTGCTGCTTTAGCACTGCTAAATTGCTTGATTCCAAGATAGATCAAATACAATGCACCAACAATCTTAACCATCATAAATAAATTTGCTGATGCCATCAATACTGCACCTAATCCAGATATGGAAATGGTTGAAAGTATAAATAAACCAATAATGTTTCCCAAGGATGATATTGCTACAACTTTCATATCTCTGGTCATACCGTTAGAAAGCGCCAAAAACACTGCAGGACCTGGGCTAATAATATAAAAAAACGAAACCACCGCGTACATAATCAAAACATCTAATTCCATAATAGGCCTTTGTATAATTTACTTCAATTATTATACTCTTTTTTAGTTGTATAATACTACAATAATATTTTAAGGATAAAAAAATATGAATGAAACTAATGATGAAAAAAGAGTTTGAAATTGATGATCAAGAGATTATTAGCAAAATATTAGATGAAGCCCAATACGGTACTTTAGCACTTTGTGCGCACAACAAACCTTACAGCTTACCCATAAATTTTGTTGAGATAGATAATCAAATCTATTTTCATGGTGCAAAGAAAGGAAAAAAGATTGATTTTCTCAAAGAAAACTCTTTTGCCTCTTTTAGCGTAGTTGAATCTTATTCCATGATACAATCCTATTTTAGTTCTACTAAAGGGTTGGCGTGTCCCGCAACACATTTTTTTAAATCGGTAATCATTGATGGGCAGATTGAATTTATCGATAACTACGATGAAAAAGTACTGATGCTTGATCAACTCATGGTTAAACTGCAACCTGAAGGAAACTACAAGCCACTAGATAAAGAAGTATACACCAAAGCTATCAATGCAACTACAATTTATAAACTGGTTCCTCAAACTACCAAAGCAAAATTTAAATTTGGTCAAAATCTCACTGAAGAGCGATTTGATATGATTATTGAGCATTTGCAAAACAGAGCGCAAGAAAAAGACATCGCTACTATTAAACTAATGAAAGAGTTTAAAAAAGCAAGGATACTTTAAGCTTAAAATTCAAACATGAATTAACAAACCATCTTCAAACACTTCATGCTGAAGCACAATAGGATTATGATAAAATAGCACTATGAAGGTTAAATTTATAGCACTACTGCTCTTAACACTGTCAAACTTCATTTTTGCTGCATATCAAAAAGTTAGCATTGGAGAGATTGATCCCCACTATAATGGGGTATTGAATAGAGCTCAACTCACTGTAATTTTAAAAAATATTGAACATGTTTTTGAAAGTCAATTGCATGAAAATATCTTTGATCATGAACTAAGTGGTGGAAAACCAATTGACATACTGTACGTACCCCCTTCAAAAATGAAACAAAGCATTCAAAACAACATACAAAAGCTTAAAAATAAAAAAATAAAAATAAAAAACCTGCAAGAGTATCTAAGCTCTAAAAAAACATACATCTCCACAACTCAAAAACAACTGAAAAAGTTAAATAAAAATATCAACGATGATGTCAAATTTTTAAATCAATACATAAAAGAGAAAAACAACAGTAAATACCGTTCACAATATGAATTTCAACAAACTAAAAAGAAAATTGCACGCATGAAAAAAGATATTTTTACCAAAAAAGATAAATTTCAACAAAAACGTATAAAGTTTAACAATTTTATCGCTACTTACAAACAAAAAATATTGAGGCACAACAGCTCCATTAAACAATACAATCGATTGCAACGAAAGATTGAGATCATGGCTCGAAGTACCAAAGAGGTCAAAGGTGTAGCCATTGGGCATACTAAAACACAGCTTACGACATTTTATAAAGAGGGTAAAAAACATCAAGAAAAAACCATCACAAACTACATGAAAAAAATAGAGATATACGGTTTCGATAATCTGGCTCAGCTCAAAGCTATTTTGGCCCATGAGATTGGTCATCTAGTAGGGATTGATCATATCAACAAACCAAAAGCTCTTATGAATCCAATGTTGCAAAAAAATCAGATTAAGAATCTGCAATTAACCGCAGATGACATACAACGTTTTAAGAGTTTATTTTAGTTACAATATACATCATGAAATATATTGTATTAATTTTTATACTATTTGGCTGGATAAATGCCTCAAGTATCTATTATCAACATAAGGTATCACAATTTAAAATGCTAACAAACGATGAACACAAAATACTAATGCTAGGCGATTCCATCACTGAAAGAGGCTTATGGAATGAGTTGTGTCACACAGATGATATTATCAACAGAGGAATTGGTGGTGACACGGTACAAGGGATCATTGATAGAATGGACTACATTCATGATAATCATCCTCAAGGTTTTTTGATGATCGGGATTAATGATCTACTCAATGGTCAAAGTGTACACTATGTCTTTAACAACTATAAAAAAATTATAGCTCTTTTGAGAGAAAAAAATATCCCCATGGTTATACAAAGTACATTGCACGTAGGTGCAGATGCCCCTGATGTATACAATAAAAGGGTTCAAGAACTCAACGCTTTGCTTGAAAAATTTGCCCTTGAGCAAAACTTACTTTTTTTGGACATCAACAAAACCTTAGCACCCAATGGTTACTTAGAAAATAAATATTCACTAGATGGTTTGCATCTAAATGGTGCGGCGTATGTCCAATGGTCAAAGATTTTGAGTAATTGTTTTAACTATACTTCAACTGTAAAAACCAAATAAAATATGGAAAAATATTATCAAAATGGAGATAAACTAATGCTCAATAAAAATCTAAAAAATACAACACTTTGTAAAGTTCGTACCATCACTTCGTTTTTAACACTAAGCAAGGATCAAAGTACCTGGGAAAAGAAAATTGCACAAGCATCACTTTTTGGTGGAAATTTAGCCAATGAGTTTAGCAAAAATAATTACGAAGTTCAATCCATACGAATCGTAACCAATGCTTTTGGGGAATACTTAAACACCTCTTGCTTGCAATCTGCACGAGAAGATATGCAAACCCTATCCGATATATTGAAAAGCCCAAGTATGCCCAATTTTCGAATTCGTTTTGCCATAGGGGAAGCCAAAACTGCTGCTGAGGTTGAGATGCTGCCTGAACTCATTAAAGAGTTTGGAGATATTTGCAATGCTTGTGTAAATGTAGAAGTAGATGATTTAGGTGTACCTGATGATGAGATGACTCAATTGTGTGCAAAAGCTGTGGCCAAAATAGGACAAATCACTCCAAGAGGAGAAGGAAACTTCAATTTTACAGTAAACTACAACTGCAAACCACTTTCCCCTATTTTCCTGCATCGTATCACAATGGCAGTGATGAGGATTGTTTCGCATTGGGAATGGAAACACC
>JAYEFX010000316.1:0-19050 GCA_034658775.1 Campylobacterota bacterium | reverse complement strand
CAAGGTACAACAATTCCTGTACCAAATGATGGAGGAACTCCACCTGTCGCAACAACAATTACAATAACGGATGCTACAAGCATTGATGATTATGTAAGTAAATTTAATACTGCTGGTGATGCGAGCAGCCCTGCGTTAACCGATTATGTTAAAGCATACAATATTAATGGAAATTTAGTTATTCAAACTTTGGATACAAATTATGATGTGGAGTTTAGTGCTTCGTTGAAAACTACTGCTGTAGGTTTTACAGGTACGGAAACAGCTGCACCAACAGCTGCTGATACAACCGATACCTATGCATCGAGTGCCTTTGTTTTAGATGGTACAAACGATTATGCTTTTACCTATTCAGATGATGCGGGAGGAACTACAACGACGCTTAATATAACTGACCCCGCAGATTTAACGACGGTTGCGGCTGCAATTAGTGGAATTACAGATTTTACTGCTTCAGTGAATGGATCTGGTGAATTGGTCATTGTGAATACAGGAACAACTAATGCTAATTATATAGCATCATTTAGTCCATCAAATTTAGTAGTTGGGCCAATAGATAAAAATAATAACTTTAGTGGTAGATCAGGAGCGGGTGCAGAGTTTATTGAGATTGTAACAACCATTGATCAAACAGCATCTCAAGGTTCACAACAACTTCGTTTGGATACTTTAGGTATCTCCGATTCTGCATTTGGTGAGTTCTCAGTTGATGCTACGGGATTGATCACGATGAAGCAAGATGGGGCAGATTTTGCTATTGGACAAGTTTCCATTGCATTGTTTAACAACAATCGTGGACTTGAACCAAGAGGGGATAACCTTTTAGCTAAAACAAACGATTCAGGAGATCCTATTTTTAATGTAAACAATGACAAAACAGCGAAAATTGAAGGTCAAACACTGGAGTTGAGTACTGCAGACTTATCGGAGTCTTTAGTAAATCTTATGGTGTTCCAAAGAGCATTTGAAGCCAATGCAAAATCAATTACAACGGCGGATCAACTTTTAAATACGTTGATTAATTTAAAACGATCATAGAATAATATAATTAAAAGATGAGTAGATAATCGTACTCATCTTTTTTAAGGGCATACGTGGAAAATTTTTTACTTTTAACGATCATTGGAGTGTTGCTTATGTACTTTTTTTCAAGTGCTAGTGTGTACAAATCATTGTATAAAAAAGTTAATGAAGAGAAAAATATTATAGAAACTAAAAATAAAGATTTGCAAACATTAATTGATCGATACGATAAACAGATTCAAGGTAGTGTGCATGCCTTGGAACATGCTCAAGACAATCTAAAAGTTGCACGTGATGATCTGCAATCCAGCAAACTGGAGAACAGTGAAGTGAAACATCGACTTCAATCATTGCAAGAGCGTGCAGATGAATTGTACGCGCAAGTTAATACCATGTCGTAATTGTTGATGATAAAAACGATATTTGTATTATGCCTTAGTTCTTTTTTTGGGATATTGTGGGCCAATGAAAAAGCAGTTATAGAATCTCAACCCGAGATACTTTTTCAATACAATAAACTGCAAAAAGGGCAAAAAAAGTTTGCTTTACAAGTTGATTTTAACAAAGCAGTGATGCATTTAAGTAAAAATGAATTTGAAAAAGCAATCGCCTTATTTGAAACAACAGCAACCATACTAAAAATACCCTCTTTTTTAAATATTGGTATTGCCTATTATAAAATGGGTTCCATGAAAAATGCTAAAATATATTTGGATAAAATTTACAAACTTAAAGTGGACATAAAACATAATGTTTATTCCTACATGAGTGCTTGTTATTATCTGTATAAAATCACGGATAATTATGATTACATTGATAGAATTATTAATATTGCAAAGAAGGAAAAAAAGCTTAATGAGCATGCTAAGCGTTTGGTCGCAGATGCCTATATTTTGCTCAAAGAATATAAAAAAGCGATTAAAGTACTTGATTCAATGACTTTTGCGCTTGATTTAAAAAAAGCAATTTTGTACTTAAAGCTTAAAGATTATGTTCAAGCTACACTGCATTTAGATAAAGCAAAAGATCAGACGGTTAATCAAAATACTTTAAATAAAGTGTTGTGGTTAATGGTTTATAAAGATTTGAAAACAAACAATCTTGAATTGCTTCTTGAACATGTAGCCATGATAAGTGAACGTAAAGAAAGTTTTAATACAAACCTAGAGATGCCCTTAAAAATGGTATTTAATCCACGTAAATTTACCTCTAAAGAGTATTTGGAGCAGATTACAAAATTTGACCTTAATCGACGAATCGATTTTATTTTTTATTTTGCACCGTTTATTTTTTCTGAAAACAAAGAGATATTTTATGATTCTTCAAAAGGATTTATTTTTGGATCCAAACAAAATATTGAATCCTTAGAAAATATGGTGGATTATAATGCAAAATTTTTGGCCGTTATTAAAGATGATCCTATTGTACGTGAATACAAGCTTAAAGATGTTTTACAAATTGATACAAAATCTTATGTATATTACAATTTAGCTCTATCTTATGCGCATGTTCATGATTTTGCTAATGCACATCATTATTTTACAAAAGCATATAAATTAAACCCTGGAAATAAACTTTTTTCTGCCATGACCATTATATCTGCAATACGTATTAATAAAACAATTACAGACAAAGCATACATTGAAAAAAACTTAGTCAAAAAAGGTGGATTATATGAATATTTTGGGCTAAAATTGTACAAAATGATTATCAATCCTGCCATGAAAACTAAATTGCCCAAAGCCAGTACAAAATATCAACGAACAATCTTTTACAAAAGTTTAGCTTTTCTTGATAATGTGGAAGAGGAGGGGATGGCAAAAGATGACCCTCTTTTAGTAGAACATCCACGTGATCCTTTGGTGTATCTAATGAATCTTACAATTCGTGAAGAAAATCAAAGTGACTATCAATATTTTTCAACTATTCAAGATAATTTGCCTCTAAAATACAATAACAATTTTTTATCAGGGCCTTTAGTCGTGACCAATTATTATGTTGATTTGCTCAAAGCAATGGGGGTGTTTAAAAATGCTGACTTTAGTTTGGGTAAAGAAAACTCACCTTCATATTTGAGAAGTGTGGCGTTACGAGATTTGCATTTTAATAAACCCGAATCAACGATCAAGATATTGGAATATTTACAAGACAAATATAAACTTGAAGACAAATATACTTTGTACATGATTGTAGCAGCGATGCTTGAAGCTGGAAAGTACAATGACGCTTCTGTTCAAATTTCATTGATAAAAGCGATCTTAAATGATGATGGTGCAGACTTTTTAACGGGTGTTCAACTTATTCAAGATCTAAAACTAAAAAGTGTACCGCAATACTTCAAAGCACCCTATAAAGATTCATTAATAGATTTTGAAATTGTTGGCTTGGATCAATATTTGGAATCTTTATAGTCCTTAATTTAATTATTAATTAAGATTGTGGTATAATAATTCAAAATAGAACACACTAAAGGAGAATATGATGCAAATAGGTCATTTAAACGATGTCGATCAAGCTCAGATGAACCATGTGACACAAATCCAAAAAGTTCAAGAGGTTGATAACGATCAAAAAGTAAACCCAGATGAGCAGTATAAAAATGCAAAACCCAATGATATTATTGAAGATACAAATGAGGTGATGCTTGATAATGTTCAGTTTGGTTACAATAAAAAATCACAAGATTTTTTTATCAAAATCACTCGAGGTGAAACAGAAAATAAGTATCCAACGGATTATATGATGAAGTTAAAAGCTAGTTTTATTGATGCGTATGAAGATCAAATTCAAGCGAATAGCTAAAAAAAGGCAATAGAAGTTGGCATCAGATTTATCACAAATACTACAAGATGAGTTGGCAAATACACTGGAACAGTTGCTCTCAAAAACAACAAAAGTAACGTCTGTTGAGCTTTATGATGGAGAAGGATGTGTCTCAGAACAATGCATTGAGGTAAAGTCAAAATTTGATTTTACCAATGTAAGTTCAACTTGGGAGTTTTTTATACCTACGGTTGCGGCTACAAAATTTGAGTATTTTATGCTTGGAGGCATGGGCGATCTGAAGGAAAATATTGATGATGAGATTGCTGATGCGGTGAATGAAATTGTTTCGAATATTTCAGGATCTATTAGCACCTCTGTCAATGCACAGGGTTTTGCTGATCTGGGTAATGTAAAGTTTGAAGTTTTAGGTAATGAAATAGTGGAAATTGATGTTTTAAAATCGACTGCAAACTTGTATAAAATTACACTTGATATGGACGGTGAAAAGATATTGGTTTTTATCGCTTTTAGTGATGATATTTTACCGTATCTTTTGGCTATAAGCGGTGTAGAATCTTCAGAAGCAAGTAGTAAAGAGGAGTCTGCAGGAACACCTTTAGCTGCAGGACAAACCCCTTTGGCGGGGGGAGTTTCCTCCTCATTAATTGATGATGATGCAGCAGAAAATTTAAAATTATTAATGTCCATTAAATTAAAACTCAGTGTTCGTTTAGGAACACGTATCTTTTTACTCAAAGATATTCTAAGATGGGATGTGGGTGAAATTATTGAGTTGGAACAAATGGTAAATGAGCCTTTAGATATTTTAGTCAATGGGGTAAAAATAGGTGAAGGTGAAGCTGTAATTGTTGAAAATAAATTTGGCTTGAAAATTCGAAGCATTGGCGATGAAGCAAGTCGCCTAAGTCAAATACGTTTGTAAGTGGGTAAAGTATGGATAAAACGTCGGCCATAGGCCTTGGTGGTGGATGGGGGCTTGTAGCTCTAGCAATTATTTTAGGTGGAGTTGGATTTGGCCCTTATGTTGATATCCCTTCGGTGATTATTGTTATTGGTGGTACTGCTTCAGTTATTGCTGGTCAATATGAGGGGAAGGACCTCAAGCGTATTGGTAAATCTATGGGTGTGGCGATGAATGAAGTTAAAGTAGAACCTTTAGCAGAGTTGGTGGAAAAGATCACATTTTACGCAACAGAGATCAAAAAACATGGGGTAATGCAGATTGAGCAAAAAGTGTTGCAAGAAACCAATCCTTTTTTCAAAGAGGCCTTTCAACTCTTGGTTGATGGAACGAAAGCTGAACTTCTAACACAATTACTTGAGATTAAGATGGATCATATGGATAAACGTCATGGTATTATTCATGATATTTGGAATGATGTTGGTGGAAATGCGGGAGCCATGGGTATGATTGGTACACTTGTTGGACTTGTTGCTATGCTTGCAAACCTTGCAGATCCAGCTGCAGTTGGTCCGGCAATGGCCGTTGCCTTACTTACAACCATGTATGGAGCTTTAATTGGTACGCTCTTGGGTGGAATCATTGGAGCTAAATTAAGAGCAAAACATAAAGTTGAAATGACGGCATGTGAAGTGATTGTGATGGGTTCTGCTATGATTGCTGCTGAAGAATCAATTGGTGACATAAAAATGAAACTCAACGCAGCACTTGTTGAAGTTGAAGAATAACAAGGCTTAGATAAATGGCAAAACAAAAGTGTCCAGAATGTCCTCAGTGTTTACCTGGATGGCTGGTGCAATTTGCAGACTTAATGTCACTCTTATTGGTATTTTTTGTTCTTTTATTGTCCATGGCCGTTATGGACAAAAAGAAGGTTGAAGAGTATATCTCGGTCATGAAAAAATCGATGGGATTTATCTCTGAAGATACGGAAACCACTGAACGAAAACAAGCAGAAACCGATGGTGAATCTGATGGTGGTGGAAGTGGACAAGATGATGGAAGTGGTGCGGATAATGACGAAGCTGCTGAAGCTGTTGAAGAGATTGTTCAAGAGATGAATTCTGAATCAACACAAGAGATGCAACAAGTTGAGATGACAAAAGGGCAAAATGAATTTTCATTGGATATCCCTTCTACGTTGATGTTTGAAGATGGAGAGTATGAATTAACCCATAAAGGTGCTAAAAAATTTATTGCAAAAATTGCTCGAGTGATACGAACCATGCCTCAAACTTTTGATATTGAAGTGATGGGACATACAGATAGGAGTCCGTATACAAGCAAACAAATACCACGAGACAATTGGGATGTTTCTGCACTTCGAGCTATTGCAGTGGTTAAAGAGTTGATTAAAAACAAGATTGATCCTGCGCAATTAAAAGTTTCGGCATTTTCTCAATATCACCCCAAAAGTGACATGGCCAATGAGAACAGACGGGTGGAGTTGAAATTTATTGCCAATCAGGATCAAACGGATCTTTTAGGTGAAGAAAATTTCTTTGATAGATTGGAACAATAGGAGTTACGATGATAGAACTTGCTAATAATGTTAATGTAATAGATCAAAATGTATCTAAGCTTAAAAGCAGTGCAAATATTACAACTGCTTCAAGTGAGGATCAACTCAAAGAGGTGTGTAATGATTTTGAGGCATTTTTTATGCAACAAATGATGGATATCTCTTTAAAATCAAGCACACTTGCAGGAGAAGGTGCTGGATCAGATATCATCAAAGGGATGTATACTGAAAGCTTAGCTAAATCCAGTTCGGGAACAATGGGAATCAGTGATATGTTGTACCGATTTTTAAGTGAGAAATAATATGAATAAAATTACTCAATTGGTTCATGACATGATCGATATTACAAACAACTTACAACAAAGTATATTGTTTGATATTGAGGATATAAAGCAAGCAAATCATGAAAAACTTTTAGATCGAAATGATGATAAACAGATTAAAATGGATCAATTGGCCAATTTAAAATTAGAACTTAACAGTGCCTTGGCAGAAGCGATACAAGCGGGCGAAGATGTAAACAAGTATAAACCTTTAGTAGATCAACTTGAAGTTGATCTTAAAGAGTTGTATATGCTTAATGGAAAGCTGGCATCAATTGTTTTGCCTGTACGTCAAATGTATCGTGAGATTGTTGAAGATATAACTGCACACAACGGTGGATCACTTATAGAGATTAAGGCATAAGCACTTGGGTTTAATCACTAAATTCTTCTTACTTTTGATCTTGATCACCTCGGTACATGCGAATGATGGTATTGATGTATTGGTAAGCAATAAAGATATTCGTTACAAAAGCATTGTAACTTTAGATGATGTTTTTCAACGTAAAGTCAATAAAGTAAAAAGACATTGTATTCCTGTAGAAAAAAAAGATTTCAAAAAGTTAAAATTGATTGCAAAACGTTATATTTCAAGTGGTAAAGTTTTATGTTTAAAAGATTTAAAAACGGATGATCAAGGGGTCGTTGTGTTTGACTTTGGGACAGTACAAATTGAAAAAAGAGGCAAAGTGATTTTTGAAAATAAAAAATACATAAAAATACGAAATACGAATGGAAAAATAGAAAAAATATACAAAGATGGGTCGCAATAATGAACATGCTTTCATTTTTAGCCCCGACACCTACAAAAGCTCTTCGATTAGCACAAGAGGAGTGTGGAGATGATGCTGTTGTAATATCTACGAAAAAAATTTCTGATGTAAAAGATGGCAAAGAGAACATGTATGAAGTTGTTGTCGCATTAGAGGAGGAGTTTGATAAAAGTATTGTTCAAAACAAAACCAAGATTGTAGCTCCGAGTAGCAATGAAAAAACTGAAATAAGTGCCAATGTATATGACTTTCAGCATGAAATTTTAAAGATGCAAGATGCTATTTCTGCGGTGCAAAAAACGCTTTGGGAACCTAAAAGTCGATTGTATGATTTGACTATTCCTCCGGAGTTTGCGGATATGTATGAGTTGTTTGAAAAAAATGAGTTTGATCCCGAGATGATCTATACTATTTTAAAAAAAACCATCGCTCAATTGCCCATGCATTTAAAGTCAAACCCTTCTAAAGTTAATAACTTCTTTCGATTGATTTTACGACGTATTATCCCTATCAAATATGAACAACCTTTACGCAAGCATCAACGTAAAATTATGATGATGGTTGGACCCACAGGTGTGGGAAAAACGACCACCATTGCAAAGCTAGCAGCTCGATATGCCTATAAGTTAAATGAAAATAATAGCGTTGGAATCATCACTTTGGATTCTTTTAGAGTCGGTGCTATAGAGCAGTTGAAAGCGTATACAAATATCATGAGATTGCCTCTGGAAGTTGTCAAAAAGCCAGATGACTTAGTTGAAGCAATTTTACGTTTAAAACATTGCAATTATATCTTGATTGATACAGCTGGTAGCAGTCAGTACGATATGGATAAAATTGAATTGATCAATCAATATCAAACCCGAGTTGAAGATATACCTATTGAAAAAGTGTTGGTTTTACCAGCTAATGTAAAACAAACTGATCTGCATGATATCTATGATAACTACGCTACTTTGGGTATTGATGCATTGACGTTTACTAAACTGGATGAAACAAAAACTTTTGGAAACCTTATCTCTTTTGCGCATAAAACCAAAAAATCAGTGTGCTATTTTTCCATTGGGCAAAATGTACCCGATGATCTAATAGTTTCAGATTCTTCATATCTAATTGATTGTTTTATGAATCTATCTTGTCCACAGAGATAAGTTATGTTGAATTCAATTTCAACACAAGCCAAGAAATTGGTTGCACTTGCACAACAAGCCAATACTAAAAAAGATTCACCTACAAAACTTCTGACCATCACTTCGGGTAAGGGGGGTGTTGGAAAATCTACCTTTTGTGCGAATATTGCGTATGCTTTGCATCAAAAAGGGTATAAAGTTTGCGTCATTGATGCAGATATTGGTTTGGCCAATATGCAAGTGTTGTTTAATGTAAAGCCAGAGTTTACACTGTATGACTACATTGAAAACACCATTGCACTAAATCAGCTGTATACCTCTGTTATTGATCATAGTTTGGTGTTGGTTGCAGGTAAAAGTGGTTTAAAATACTCGAATCATTCCCATTCATACATCTACACACGTTTAGTTGACGATATTGTGCAAAGTGCGCAGTTTGATTTTGTCATAGTAGATACGGGAGCAGGATTAAATGATTTTGTCAAAGAGTTTTTAAGTATTTCAAAGCACATATTAGCTGTAACTACTACGGATCCTAGCGCATTAACCGATATGTATGCAATGATGAAATTACTCTCCATTGATAAAGATAAGCTTATGATATGTTTCAATCATACGCCAAATTATAAAATTGGAGAGACAATTTGCGATTCTTTGGTCAAATTAGGACATAAAAATAGACTAAATAAAGATTTTATGGTAAAATATATAGGTAATGTAGAAACTTGTGGCAATATTTCAACAACGGGAAGATTGCGTAAGTTATTTGTGCAAGAGTTTGATCAGCTTACTTCAAGCAAACAATTGAAGTTGGCGGTTGAGTGCTTGTTGGATGAGATAAAGTAAGGATAATAACCAAAGATGTTGCTGTGGTAGTAGAACGATTTTCACAAGGGGTAATCAATAGCGGTCTTATGCGACTTTATGTTGCTACAGGATTTTTTGCTACGCTTATCTTTTTTGTTGTGAATGCGGATATATTTACGCCATTGGAGATGATAGGTGGCGTGATTGCTGCAACTGTTATTTTTAAGAGTATTGGCAATGTGATGTTGTCGTTAATTATCTCATTATTCAGTTTGGATAATAAAGAAGCACAGTTGGATTATCAGTACAATCGAGAGAAGATTGATGCGATGCTTTCTGAGTTAACCGTGCAAGATGCACAAAAATCAAACGGTAAAAAATAAGGAGTTTTAGATGAATATTGGATCAATTGGCTCTATTGATGCGTTACAAAAGGCTATAGCGCAAGATCAAAGTGCTCAATCAACCACACCACAAAATTCATTTGCCAATGTGCTTAGTGAGGCAATGGGTGAACTCAACGAAACACAAGTTCAAGGTTATAAAGCGATGCAAGGTATTGCAACGGGAGAGGTGAAAAATCTTCAAGAGGCTGTACAAAAGATTGAAGAAGCTGAGCTAAGTTTGAAATTAGCTCTAGAGGTAAAAAATAAAGCAATTGGTGCATACAAAGAAGTTATGCGAATGCAAGTATAGGTTAAGGAGATAGTATGGGACTTTTTGATGGATACAATGTAGCAACGTCAGGTATGAGTGCACAACGTACACGACTCAATGTTGTTAGTGCAAATATTGCCAATGCACAAACTACCCATACGAAAGATGGTGGACCGTATAAAAAACAAAATGTTGTTTTTGAAGAGATGGTTCTAGCATCACAAAAAAAGCAGCAAACGCAATCCAATGGGATTGATAAAACTTTGGATCAAGATGTACAAAACACTCTTAAATTAAGAGGTGTAGGGGTGCGATCTATTATGGAATCTGAAGCGAAGCCTGTAATGAGATTTGAACCGCATCATCCTGATGCAAATGATGAAGGATACGTTGCGTATCCAGATATTAATCCAGTTGTGGAGATGGTTGATCTGATTGAAGCGATGCGTTCTTATGAAGCGAATGTTGCAGCATTTCAAACGCATAAATCGATCGATATGAAAACATTGGAAATATTAAAGGCATAACGATGTCCAAAATTATTGAAACACTTATCACTCCTGCAAAAGCATCCAACGATGCCGATGCAAACAGTTCTGTAAAAACTGATTTATCGACACCTTTAAAAGGGGGAGCATCACTTTTTGATACATTGTTAAGTGATATTCAAGTACCTAAGAAGAATGACTCTAAAGTAGAAGAAAAAACTACCCTTGCAAATACTAAAACTGAAGATACAAATAGTAAAGAGCTGTTAAAAATGGGAATGCAAACGTATAAAAACACTGCAAATCAAAACAGCAATACCTCTTTGGTTAAAGAAAAATTATCTCCTCAAGTTTCTGAATCTATGCCCAAGACCAGCTCTTCATCTCTAATGGACTCTTTACTCAAAGAGGCTAAAAAAGAGATTTTAGAACAAAAAACCGAAACTAAAGAGCTTAAAACGGCACAAAAAGAGTTAGCTCAACAAGCGCAAAAAGAGGATATTCCCAAAGTAAAAACTTCGGTATCAAAATCAGTTTTAGAAGATACTCCTAAAGTAGAAAATAGGGATCTATCTAGTAAGAGCAATGAAAAAAATATCTCAACTGAAGTGAGCAAAACAGTTCAAAATACAGTTGTCAAAACAAATAACAATCCTGAAGTAGCGACCCCTTCTGTAGAAAAACATGAGGCTAAAACCACAAATTCTTTAGAAAAAGTTAAAGAACCTGCCGTTGAAAAAAATAGCTCTGCAATCAAATTGGACAGTAATAACAGTAAAATTTCAAACTCCAAACCCAGTTCAAATGAATCAGCCGTATCTTCAACAGTAGAAAAAGCTCAATCCGTTCAATCCGATGATAAGCTGATCTCTCAAGCACAATCAAAGCTTGATGAATTAAAAGTGGATAAAAAAGAGGAAAAATCTCTTGACCCAAAGATAATTAAAGATGAGGTCAAAGAGCTAAAAAACAGACCTCAAAATGAACCTAGCACTCCTTTGTCTAAACTTAATAACTTAGCACAAGACAATGATGAAGTAATAATACAAAAGAAAGAATCGGTTCAAAAAGTAGAAAAAAATGAAGATGAAGCCCATGTTAAAAGTGTGAAACAGGATGAACGTTCTGTAAAAGAGTTGAACTCTAAAAACGAACCAGTAAAACTTGCAGTTGACGAAGAAAAAGCTGTACAAAACAATCCTATTGATCCTAAACATGGTGATACTAAACCCACTGCAGATACACAAGGGTTGGCAAAAGATTCTAAAAATCTTTTTGCAAAGGTTGCGCAGGATGAATCTGTTGTACAAAAACAAACACCTAATGTTGATGTTGACGTAAAACAAACTACGACAACAGTAACGGCAGATCAACCTTTAAATAGTGAAGAACCCAAACCAAAATCACTTTTGGACAAATTGGTTGATGACTCATTAAAGCGGGTCAATATAAAACCTGAAAACAGTGAAGAAAAAGTGCAGACTCCAACAAAAACAGTAGCACAAGAGGTACCTAATGGTGTTGCTCAAAGTGTCACTGCAACAAAAGAGCCATTGTTTGCCAACATGTACATGAGTGGACAAAAACATGTAAAAGATCTTGCTTCCATGCAACAAAAACTTGATGGGAAAGCTCAAGCGAAAAATGGAACAACGGCTCAAGATATCCAAAAAAGTGCAGATACATTGGGACTTAATGGAAGTGATATGGAGCTTAAGACCCAACAGGTAAAAACAGAACAAGGTTTTGTCAATAATGATAAAGTTTTAAATCGTATGGCCTTTGCAAAAAATATCTTAAATGAGGAACTTAACAACATAGATGACGGTATGGTTAAAGAGTCTAAAGAGTTAAGACAAACAACGCATAATAATGGTGTTGAGAAGATAAAGAGTGTTGAAATCAATGTTGCAGCACCTGCTGTTCAAACCATTCAAAATAGAATTATAGGTGCACAACAACACATGGGACAAATGATGTCGGATATAGCACGACAAATGGCTCAAAACTATCGTCCACCTGTGACTGCATTTAGAATGAATCTTAACCCTAATGGTCTTGGACACATAGCCGTGATGATGAAAAGTGATAAAGAAAATGGCTTGAGTATCAGTTTAAATATGTCAAACAGCTCAACACTGGATGCCTTAGTCGATAATCAGAGTATTTTACGAAGTGCATTAGCGCGAAATTTTGAAACGCATGCCCATTTTTCACTTGACTTTTCTATGCAAAATGATGCGCAAAGTGGTTCAGACTCAGATTCCAAGCAAGCATCGTCTGAAGATGAATCCAATAATGGATCTTCAAAAAACAGTGAATTAGAAGCGAATGAAATAGACGATAACAACAACCAAGATTACATGTAAAGATTAATATTTTTTGGAAGCCTTAGTTAATTTACTGGATCAAAATGTAATCTTTGGTTTTTTATTGTTATTTGCACGAATTGTTTCATTTATGGCATTTATGCCTGTCTTTGGACATGCTTCAGTCTCTATTCCCCTGCGAATCTCTGTGTCTTTTTTATTTACAGTATTTATTTTCCCCTTTATTGATATCCCTTTAAACATGAGCAATGAATTTTTTCTTGTTGGATTGTTAAGTGAAGTAACTTTAGGATTGATCGCCTCTTTTTTAGTAAATATTATCTTTTCTGCAGTGTACATCATTGGAGATTTTTTAGGGTATGCTATGGCCTTGTCCATGGCTATGATGTTTGATCCCGTATCGGGATCTCAACAAGGATTGCTGAGTAGATTATTGTATTGGATTGCAATTGTTATATTTTTTCAAACGGGGATGTATGAAGTAACCTTATTGTTGTTGGCACAAAGTTTTGAAACGATCAGTTTAGGAACATTTAATCCTTTTGTTTATGATGGGATCTCCTTGGCTATTATTGAGATAAAAAGGATGTTTGCGTTTGCGTTTGCGTTTGCTTTTCCACTTTTTTTTATTGGATTTATTTTGGATATCTATTACAGTTTTGGAACAAAATCAATGCCTGCATTTTCCCCATTTATTGTTACGTTTCAATTGAAATATGCATTAATATTTTTATTTTTAATTTTTGGTATGGATGTTTTTATGGAAGCATTTAAAGAATATTTTTTTAGTAAGTTTGAGTAATGGCTGAAGACGAAGAATCCAAAACCGAAGAACCCACCGATAAGAAAATTGAGGATGCTAAAAAAGAGGGCAATGTTTCCAAATCTACAGAGGTCATTGGTGCAGCGGTGTTGTTATTTGGATCCATGTATCTGTTGTTTTTATCCTCTTTCTCTTTTGGTGAAATTAAAAAAATGATGATTTTCACCTACAGTTTTATAGGAACTCCTATGAATGGGCCTGAGTATTTTGCCATTACAGCTACTCTTATAAATACAATGATCTATTCTTTAGCTCCATTACTGATTTTAGTAGTGATACTTACCCTTGCTTTTTCTTGGATGCAATTTGGCATGATTATGACCCCGTTAAAATTGGATTTGCAAAAACTTGATCCCATTAAAGGGTTTGGAAATGTGTTTTCATTGAAAAAATTGCTTGAAGCACTTAAACTGTTTGCAAAATTAACGATTATTTTTGTAGTGATGGTGGTACTGTTTTTGTTTACGGATGATTTATTTATAGCTATTATGGATAAGGAGTTGATTGATTCAATTGATGCATTAATTGAATTAACCGCATATTTTTTGGCAACAATTTTGCTTATCATAATCATTTTTGCTATAATAGACTTTTATTTTACACGACACTATTATTTTAAGTCCTTACGCATGACTAAACAAGAGATAAAAGATGAATATAAAAATGTTGATGGGGATCCTTTGGTTAAAGGTAGAATTCGACAAATTCAGCATCAAATGCATCAAAAGCGTATGATGTCCGATGTTCCTGATGCGGATGTAGTGATCACTAATCCTACGCATTATGCGATTGCGATGAAGTATGATAACAGTAAGGATAATGCTCCTTTAGTCGTGGCAAAAGGGATTGATTTCATTGCTCAAAATATTAAAAAAATCGCTAGGGAAAATGATATTCCAATCATTGAGAACCCATCATTAGCACGGGCTTTGTACGATCAAATTGAAATAGATCAACATATCCCTGAAGAGTTTTATAAAACGGTTGCAGAGATATTTGGATATGTATATGAGTTAAAGAATAAACGGAGATGAATAAACGAATGAGATTTTGGATTAAACTTTTTTTTATTGTTGCTTTATTGCATCAAACCTTAGTGGCAAAAGAGGACTTTTATTACAGCTACATCAATGCTAGTGGCACGCAAATATCCGAACAAACCAAACAAAACATTAAAGATGTATACGATCTTCTTGAGCATATTAATCAACTTTCACGTGAGGGGAGTATTGAAGAGGCATTGGCAATGGCTACGGACCTTAAAGCCAGCAATAAAATAGAGATATTAGATTCAGATATTATTTTAACCTACAGTGAACTATTGCTCAAGCGTGGAACTAAGCGGCACATACTTGAAGCCGCCACGTTACTTGAGAAATCAATTAATAACTCGAAAATATTTGAAGAGGGATTACCAAAAGCGTATATGCTTTTAGTTGATTTAAAATTGAATATCAACCGTAGTAAAGAAGCGATGTATTTTGCTAATAATATTATCAATATCTTTGATGATCCCATCACTAAAACATACGGTAAAATCTATTTATCTAAGGTATATACGTATAAAAAAGCGTATTCAAGTGCTACAAAAATTCTGTATGAGATCTTGACAAAAACGACGGATGTAAAAATTGCAACCTTGGTTGCGGATAAATTGTTTGATATCTATTTGCTTGATAATAAAGAGGATAAAGCAAGAGAGTTGATTACTAAAGTGTTGCACACCAATATTGATTTTTATGTAAATGACAGTTATTTTGCAATTGAAAAAATTAATAAGCTCTTAAAAGCAGGGATGCCTGAGTTTGCTGTTCAAATCCTAAAAGAGCTACTTAAACGTGCTAAAAAAGAGAGTTCAATTGAGGATTTTAAATTTAAATTGGCCAATATTTACATGAGTATGTTTGATCGGCACGATGAAGAAAAAACCTATTTACTTAAAGCAAAAGAGTTGTATAAAGAGTTGTATCATGATTTTCCTCAAGGAGAGTTCATTGTTAAAGTAAAAATGTATCTTGATGAGATTTTGATGCGTGAGGGTAAAATTGAACCGGCAACTTTATCGCTTAAATATAAAGATTCTGCTTCAATGCAACAAAAAGTACTTTTACAAGAGTTATTGATTGATAAAGACAATAAAAAGTTTGAACAAATTCTCAAACAAAAAAGAATCTATCGAGGTGTTTCAAATACCATTGCTTCTAGATTTGGATATAAAGATATGAATGAGATTTTTGATCAAGTGAATATTGATATGATTAAAGATTATTTGGTTAGAGGGAAGTGTAGAGAATTAAATGATGCTCTTAAAACGGCACGAAGAGAAACTCTTAACCTGCTTATCGAAGATGAGAAGACGAAGTATGACTTCTTTGAATGTCTCGTAGAGGTTCCTTATGAAAGAGCATATTTAATCAGTAAAGATGCATTTTATAAAAATCGTGATGCAAAAGTTTATTTGTATTTAGAAAAAATGGCTATGTCACTAAATCTGCCTGTTGAGGCTTTGGAGTTCTCTCAAAAAGTGGAGATGGTAAACGATGTAAAAATACTTGAAGAGGAGTTTTTACATCGTTTTATAGTGTATGGAGCGCAAAGTGATTCAACCAGTATGGATAAGTTTTTTTACTATGCTTCTAAAAACCCACACTATATTGAAGCAAATACTGATAATCCTGTTATCATAGATTTTTACTACCAATACTATTTGTATTGGCAAGATAAAGGTGATGAGATCAAGGCAAAAGAGACTTTAGATCTGTTGCATGCTAAACAAATAGAGTTTAAAGCAAAAATTTATTCCCCTTTTGTTGAATTTGAATTGTCAAATTTTGAAAAAGAAAAAAATAATTTTGATGCTGCATTGAACTATTTAGAGGATGCTTTACAACAAACACGATCGATAAAAAATAAAGATTTGGCAAAACTCTATTATGAGATGGCAAAACTGTATGAGAAGCTGGATAAGACCTCTAAGCAAAAAGATGTAATTTTAAAATGCCAAGAGTTGAAAAATATAGATGATGATTTTTATAAAAAGATGTGTGATAAGTTGTAATGGTAGATATTGATAAACTTTTAGACTCCATCGATATAGATAATTTAATTGTGCCATTTGGGCGTATTAAAAATATCTCTGCAACCACCATCACTGTTGGTGGATTGGATGTTGCGGTTGGGGATATTGTAAAAATTGAATCAAAAGATAATACCCACAATGTACTAGGAATGGTTGCAACGATAAAAGGGGAACACTTTACGGTGGTTCCTTTTTCGTTTATAGAGGGGTTTAGAATTGACGATAAGGTGTTTTTACAAAAAGAAGGTTTAGCCGTTAAATGTGGTTATGGACTTTTGGGTCGAGTGGTTGATGCTTTGGGAAAACCCATTGACAATAAGGGTAAAATTGTAGATTTGGAAGAATCTTCAGCCATGAATAAATTAGCCATAGCACCACTTGATCGAGGCGTTATTGATGAAAAGTTTTCAACAGGAGTAAAAGCCATTGATTCGATGTTAACGTGTGGAAAAGGGCAAAAGGTTGGAATTTTTGCTGGTTCTGGAGTAGGAAAATCAACATTAATGGGGATGATTGTTAAGGGGTGTGAAGCCCAAATTAAGGTTATTGCTCTTATTGGTGAGCGTGGACGAGAGATTCCAGAGTTTATTCATTATAATTTGGATAATAATTTGGACAATACGATTATTGTCACAGCAACCAGTGATGAGTCTGCGTTGATGCGAAAATACGGTGCTTTTTCAGCTATGGCGATTGCAGAATTTTTTAGAGATAAGGGGCATGATGTATTGCTGATGATGGATTCTGTAACACGTTTTGCAATGGCACAACGTGAAATAGGATTAAGTACAGGGGAGCCTCCTGGTCGTGGTGGGTACACCCCTTCTGTATTCTCTTTGTTACCACAACTTATGGAGCGTGCAGGAAACAATAAAAAAGGCTCAATTACGGCATTTTTTACTATTTTGGTGGATGGTGATGATATGAGTGATCCTATTGCAGATCAAAGTAGGTCTATCTTGGATGGACATATTGTTTTGACACGTCAGCTTACGGAACAAGGGTTCTATCCCCCAATTGACATACTTCAATCCGCTTCAAGGGTGATGGATAAAGTGGTCTCGAAAGATCATATTCAACATTTCTTAAAGTTAAAAAGAGTATTATCATTAATAAAGGAAAATGAAGTATTGCTTCGTGTGGGAGCGTACAAAGCTGGTATGGATAAAGAGTTGGATATGGCGTTGAAGAAAAAAGAACAGTTACGTGAGTTTTTAACGCAAGATATGAGCAGTGAATTTACACCAGAACAGATACAAAACCTTTTTAGGGGGGTGCAAAATGATTGATACTACAGGACAAATGATTTATCGATTGGGTAATTTAAATACGCAAAACGAGCGGATTAGTTATCAAATGAGTACAGGAAAAAAACTTCAAAACGGGAGTGATGATACGCAAACATATGCCAGAGAGTTGTACGTAAACGATAAAATGCGTATCTATAATGGACTGCAGGTACAAGTTGAAAAAACACACGCACAAAATGTAGTGGCAGATAGCAGTATGGCAGAGGTGAAGCTCTCTTTGGACAGTTTAAAATCTGAAATTTTAAAATCACTCAATGCAGGTATGGATCCAAGTGATAAGCTTGCTGTTGCAGTTAATATTGAAGGGATACAAGATAATCTTTTACGCTTAGCGAATGAAAATACCAATGGTGAGTTTATCTTTGCTGGATCGGATACGACGATTCAATCTTTTGAAGAAGATAAAGCAACGGGAAGAATATTTTACAACGGTGATGCACAGCTTCGTACTGTTGCTGTTGCTCCAAATACTTATCGAGATAGAGGAATCACAGGTATTGATGCCTTTATGTATACGTCTGCTAGTGCAACACAAGGCAATACTTTGACGTATCAAAGTGGGGATATGATTATTGATGAAAAGGATATGCAATGGCACGCAACCAAAGCATATCAAAATGATCGATTGACTTTTGATGCAAACGATACGATTACTAATGGGGCAACAAATTGGACTTTGGATGCTGTAAATAATGTTTTAAGTGATGGAACAAATACCATTGAGGTAGAACATCTTAAAGGTGGACAATATCGTACTAAATCAATTCATGCCAATCATATGACAGCAGGAACGGTTCCTAGTTCGTTGAGTGTTGTGGGGGCTTCTATTCAACTAAGAGAAGTGGATATTAATGGGAACTTGACGGGTACGGCATTGAACATGACCGAATCCGGAGCTGGAACTCCAACAGATCCACTATCATCATTTGTATTGGTTTCAAGAGCCGTAACCACTGTATCAATATCATCAAAATAATTATGTTTTGCTGTTAATACTTGATTCTCAACGCTTAAAGCAGCCGTTGTAAACATCACTG
>JAYEFX010000315.1:0-4353 GCA_034658775.1 Campylobacterota bacterium | reverse complement strand
CTGCTGTTTCCAATAAGATAAAATGTATGGCTCGCACATCCTGAACAACAACATCCTCGTGCATACAAACTTAAAAATGTAGGGCTAGGTGTCCTAAAATGTATTGCTGCATCAATGCTGGCAACATCAAACCATCCATAAACAGGTATTCTACCCTCCACACTCACTCCAGCAGCGCCATAAAGATCAATAAAAATACTTCTACCATACCCAACAAGGGCATCATATTTCACATACCCCCCATAACGTACACCAAATCCACTATCCACACATGCACCAAAAAATGGGTCACACACTTCTCCTTCCCAGCTTCCTGAAGCGGAAAAAGATGCTCCCATAGCAAACTGGTCTGCATCGATCATCAAATAAGACATTGCTGATATACCAAAAGCACGTGCTTCAATAGGACTATCTTTGGTTCCTAAATGCACAAATTTCTTTGCACTGCTGTAGTATATTTGGCTGTGTCCTAAAAGTGCTGCAAGTTCCATGGAACCAACTTTATACATAACTCTCACGCCACCATTAATATCCAAAGAGAATGGATTATTAGCAAAAACAATTGATCCACCAATCCATTTATCTGCAGGGGTTTCATTAAGTTCACTTAGAAGGTATGAGTTACCCACCAATGCCGTATTACCATTGCTTAAATCCACACTCAACCCAAATGTACCATGCCAAGTATACCCCGTATCATTGGTTCCTAGTTTTAAGGCTCCTTCTACAACCACATTGCGTTGTCCATTTGGCACATACGTAGCAGTCATACCACTAACAACAACATCCATACCATAAGCAACACCACCGCCAAAACCATAAATAGATAAAGGAAGAGGTGTCAATGGTATTCCTGAACCACCAGCGGTTACCATCGCTTTTGCCATCCAATATTGTCCAGAATTTTTCTTTCCAATTCTAAACTCTCCATCCACATCAAATATTTGTGCAATACCCAGCTTCAAGCCAGTTGCCGCAAATCCATTTCCGTAAACCTCATCATCGGTATACCATGTTAATTTTCCAGACATCGATAAACCAGGGTGATTTATATCCATTTGTATTTGATAGATTTCATAGCTTCCATCACTGAAGATGGTTAAGCCTGCTCCAGCTTGGGCAATCTCTAAGCCTAATTTACCAGCAATACTAATGTACAATAAATTATTATCATACCCCAATTGCAACTCTTCAAGTGACAAATTCAAACCTCCAAGAGTGGTACTGGCTCCAGAGACATCGATATTCGCTGCGATTCGAGATACATTTACTCCTGTTTTGGAGATTCGTAAACCTGCAAACTCCACACTTTGCAAGGAAGATAATAAACTGTGATCAGGTAATATATTTCCCGATAGCTCCACCCAAAAATCATCCAAAGAAGGGCTCATACTCATACCCGTAAAGGTCATTTGAGCAAAACTTTCTACTGAAACGGATGGTAATTCTCCACGTATAGCAAACTCTTCAATTCCTTCAAGCCCTAACGTAGCAGAAAATCCAAGGTCTAAGTTGTTTGAACCTAAAAATGTTGTGCTTGCATAATCCAATCCAATCGTTCCACTAATACTATGTATTCCTGCAAAAGCTACCCCCAATTGTGTTAAATCCAGATCAGGAATACCTGCAATATTTTCAATTGCACCATCTAAAAGAATCGATCCATTTAGTCCAGCTCTTCCAATAGAGAAGTTATCCAATACCAAAGAGACCTCATCCCAGCCAAGATAGCCAAACTCTCCTCCAAATCCTACAGATAATGCATCAACATCCGAAAAGTTAATGTTTCCATTAAGTCCTTTAAATAAATAGTTTGTATTGATGGATAAATCATGATCAAAACTCCAATTGATGTTGGAATCCAATAAACTCAGCGCAGCTTTTGCCTGATCGGCTGTCTCATCAAAAACTTCTGATAAATCAACATAACCATCAAATTGGCTCAAACTAACTTTTGGACTGGCTTGCGTATCTATAGCTACACCAACGGCGGTGAGATTTAAAACAATTTTTCCATTGATCATCTCAAAGTTGTGTCCATTGACACCCCATGAAGCCACTAAAATCCCTTTAAATCCACTTTGGCTCACCTCAAGATTATTTAACGTTACCGTAGTATTTTCACCTGATGAGGTTGACAACAGTGCCGTTTGAAGGATAATGTCCCCACCATTGACAACCACCTTGTAACTGCTTCCAACTTTTTGTACGGTTCCCCCTAAGCCATTAAACGTAATGATATTATCACCACTGCTGTAGGTAAATACTTGTGAAGTATTAAATCCATACGTACCAGAGCTTTCATACGTTAATTCTATGGGTTCTACGCGTGTTTCAAAAAGATCACCAAAGGCTAAAAATCCAGAGGCACTTCCAACCTCTACTCCAGAATCTCCTGCGCTTCCATCCATATTGCTTAGCACTATTCGGACATCTGCTTCATCTTCAGTACCCTCAACAGTAGGTTCACCTAAATCGTAAATTACGTATTGAGCATCCAGACCAGAAAAGATAATATTCCAATCAATTCCACTTCTGGATATGGTTGCATCATCAATAGCCACTGTATCAACGCTAACATTTCCAGGTAGAGTGTATTGTGAGAAATCACCTTGTGCATCAAAACTTACGATGGGACTTCGTATATTTTTGAGGTTTAGCGTTCCACCCAAGCTGGAAACCTGTACGGTTCCATTGCTGTCTACAAAGGGATATTGCCCACTTAAAGACCAAGTATAGATCCCCTCATTGCTCGATACATTTACATCTTTAGTTGCATCAGTGACTTGATCCACTGCCCCTTGTACTTTTCCTTGCACTGTGTTTTGTAAAGCGCTTGCTTGATTTTGTAATTTTCCAGCGACTCCTGAAGTAGCTGATTGAAAAGATCCTGCTGCTCCACTTATTGTTTTAGAGAAATTAGCGGCACTACCTTTGGCTTGTGAAGCCAATGCTTTTAAGTTTACTACGGTGTGTTGAGATATCAATGTTCCAAAATCCAAACTTGCATCAATATCACTTAATCCTAAATTGATCCCTTCACGATTAACCGCAAGTGAAAATGTTGGGGTTGAACCATTGTTAAACAACACTTTAACCTCTTTTTCACCCCATACGCTAATATCATCCAATTGAGCAGAAACTTCTGCTGAAAAACCACTTCGTGTGATGCGTGCGTTTTGCAGATCAATATCTCCTAAGCTTTCAAACCATTCAAAATACGATCCAAGATTAACTTTTCCATTAAGTTCTATGCTTGGATTTTTTAGGTCTTGAAGATCAACTTGACCCGCTAACTCTTTTAAAGCAATAGCCGTATCTTCTAATTGTTTGGCATTGCTAAATCCCCACGATAAGATACCTGGGGAAACGGTTGACAACGTCGCTTTCGCTTCTTTTATCAAGGTACCAAAATCAATCTCTCCACTTAGGTTTTCAACGCCTAATTTTACTCCACTACTGCTAATAGCCAAAGAAAAGGTTGGAGGTGTACTTTGATCAAACAAGATTTGTACATTTTTATCTTCCCAAATAGGGATAGATTCTAACGTCGTACTAAGGGATCCTTCAAATCCTTTTTTAGAAATTGTTGCATTTTGAACACCCACCGATTGAACAAATTTAAATAAAGGATAGGCTGTGGAATCAAGTACGGCATTAGCGTTTAATGTGATACTAGGATTGCCTAAATCAGAAAAGTCCAAACTACCACCAAGAGCATTCAATACAATGGAATCATCAAGCAAAGGATAGTTTCCACTAAGCTCCCAAGCATATTCATACGCATTGTTAATAAACTCTTGAGTCTGCTTTTTTCGATCTTCAAAACCAGCCATTTTAGAAGCTGATTCCGTAGCATCGCCAACACGTGAGATTAGAGCTTGCGCTCCATTTAGAAGATCTCCAAAATGTATATTCGCATCAATATCATCCAACCCGACACTAAATCCAGATGTTTTTGCACTAAAGTTTAATTTAGGATCTCTATTGAAATGCAAACGTACATTTTTATCACTCCAAATATTTATATCGTTTAGCTCCAATAGTGCCGATCCGCTCAATCCCTCTTTGCTAACAATCACTTGTTGTACACTAGCGCTTTTTACAGAAGAGAAGACTCCCCCATACAAACTCAAATCTGCTTTTGCATTAAACAGAATTTTAGGATTGGCAATATCACCAATATTAAGCGATCCAGCCATCTCACTGAGCATCACTTTTGCATCCGAAACAATCTTTTTACTCCCTTTTATGCTCCAAGAATACATACCTGAAATCGACTGATTTGTCGCATCTTGCATCGATTCAAGATCTGCAATAGCACCACCTAAAAGTTCTCCAAATTTAAGTTTT
>JAYEFX010000314.1:0-4360 GCA_034658775.1 Campylobacterota bacterium | reverse complement strand
AGATACATTTCGTAAATTAAGAGATAAATCAAATAACAAAACAACAATGGCAATGGCAACAAATACAGATGAAATGATAAACGATGGTATATTTTGATACAAATGTATTACTATCTACATTTTTACAACCATCAAATTTTAGTATAAATCAGAGGATGATAAAAATACTAAACAAAACAAATTTATATATTAGTTCATTTGATGTATATCATTTAGCTTTTGCTGAATATCATAATACAAAGTTATTTACATTTGACAAGGGATTTAAGAAGCTTCAAAATATCTCTAAAATTGAAGTTGTCATAAAGTAGTAAAGCTCTCAAATCAGAGAAACTAAACTTAGCCAACAAAAGCATGGGATTTCTTTTTATGATAATTTCGCACCAAGAGGTCTAAAAGTTAAAATTTTTAAACCATAGACATCATTTTGTAAAAGTACGTTTCACAATATTAACTCATGCCACCTTTAGCTGCAAGTCGTTTTTCTATAACATGCCCCACATAACTAAGAAGTGAAGTGATACTTAAATACAGTAATGCAATAACAATCCATGTTTCAAATGGTGAAAAAGTGTTCGCCACTATCTCTTTCCCCACTTTGGTCAGATCCGTAATAGAAATAACGGAAACCAAAGATGAATCTTTGACTAAGGCAATCATCTCACCAACCAGAGTTGGTAAAACACGTTTGAAAGCTTGAGGCAAGATAATATGACGCATCGCTTGAAAATTTGAAATACCAAGAGATTTAGCAGCTTCAAGTTGCCCTTTATCAATAGACTGAATTGCTCCTCGTAAAATCTCAGCCATGTATGCTCCAAAGAAAATACCCAGAGACAATACCCCTGCAACAAATCGTTCCAAATCAAAAATATTCGCAACAATAAAATAAAATAAAAAGATTTGTACGAGTAGAGGTGTTCCTCGTATGATGGTGATGTATACCGTAGCAATATCGCGCATAAAAATATAAGAGGAGAGTTTCATAAGGGCCAGAACAATACCAATGGCAAAGCTAAGCAGTGCCGCAAGCACGGATATTTTTAAGGTGGTTTTTAAACCATTTAAAATAGGACCATCCATGGTTACCGTTTTTTGAGCAATATAATCACCCTCATAAACATCTTCACCAATTTTATAATCAAATGTAAAACTACTATCTAACTCTTCTATTAGAACATCTTCATTGGGTGTTTGAACATAATAGATATTGTTTTTAAATACTAGTTTTCCATCTGTGGGAGATTCGATTGTAATTGTTTCATCGTACATAAAATATTGAGGTACAGAGTTCCATTTCCATACGTAGTTCATGTTTGCAGCAGCAAGATAAAAGAAATACCCAACACCTACATAGAACAATAGGGCAATTAGATGCCCCATTGTTCTGTTTTGTGCAAATGATTGCTTTTTAGCCATTATTTACTGAACTCGTTTTAACCATTTTGTATCAATAAGCCATTTGTCATAGATTTTATCCGAAAAACCAACTACTTTGTCTTCTTGCATTTGTCGTAAAAAGTTATTTAACCAGTTTGTAAAATCAGGATCACCTTTTCTAATTGCCCAACCAAGAGGCTCATACGTCAATGGAGTATCTAAATGGATCAGTCTATCTTTCCCTTTATCGCTCATAAACAGTACATTGTACGGTTGATCATAAACAATTGCATCTGCTTTTCCACTAAGTACTTCCGCCGCGGCATCTGCTTCAGTTTCAAATGTTACAATTTTTGCTTTTTTGAAAAACTTTCGAGTTGCAATTTCACCTGTAACTCCCAGTTTACTAACAATGGTGTATTTAGGGTTATCTAAATCTTTTGCAGTTGTTACTTCCCCTGCAAGTTCTTTTCTCATCATTACAGTTTGTCCAACAACAATGTATGGATTTGCAAAATTTACTTTTAAGTTTCGTGCTTGAGTGATGGTCATACCAGACATGATGATGTCGTATTTTTCTGTAATTAATCCAGCAATAATACCATCCCATGCAGTAGGAACAAGTTTAAGTTTGACTCCCATCTCTTTAGCCATTTTCTTAGCCATATCAACATCGTATCCGATGATGTTACCTTTTTTGTCTTTCATCTCAAAAGGCATGTATCCTGGTTCCATACCAACACGAAGTTCCCCTCGTTGAACAATTTTGTTCAATGTTGAATTTTTCCATAGATTGATATCTGATGCAAATAGATTTGCAGTAAAAAGCATTAGAAATGCTAATAGTAGTGTTTTACCTGCACGCAGGATTCCGTTATTTTTTATCATATGTTTTCCTTTTTTGTTTGTGATTAGTGTGTCAAAATCTCATTGAGAAATTCTTTGGCTCTTTGACTTTGTGGATTGTGAAAAAAACCATCAGGTGTATTTTGCTCAACAATTTTTCCTTCATCCATAAACACAATTCTATCCCCAACCTCTTTAGCAAATCCCATCTCATGTGTAACGCACACAATGGTAAAATTTTCTCTAGCCAGATCTTTCATAACAGAAAGAACATCACCAATAGTTTCGGGGTCAAGTGCAGATGTAGGTTCGTCAAAAAGCATCACTTTTGGTTTCATGGCCAGTGATCTTGCTATTGCCACACGTTGTTTTTGTCCACCAGATAAATCTGCTGGGTAAGCATCTGCTTTATCTTCTAATCGTACTTTTTTGAGTAAAGCCAAAGCAATCTCTTTGGCATCTGATTTAGATGTATTTTTAACTAAGTTTTGTGCAATAGTGATGTTTTCAAGAATACTTAAGTGTGGAAATAGATTAAAGTGCTGAAACACCATACCTACCTCGGCACGAATTTGTTTAAGATTTTTATTGCTTTGATGGATATCGAGTCCATCAACAACAATAGTACCCTCATCAATGTCCTCTAAGGCATTAATGCAACGAATTAATGTAGATTTGCCACTACCACTTGGACCACATACGACAACAATTTCACCTCGCGCGACTTCAAAGTTGATATCTTTAAGTACGTGAAAGTCGTCAAAAAACTTATTGATATTGTTCATGCTAATAATATTTTTACTCATGAATCCATTATAAACCAAAATAGATTACAATTTGATATAATTATTAATAAATTTAACAATATGTAATACTTGTGTTATTAAAGAAAAATGTGAATTTTAAACTTTAATTGCACAGATAATTACTACGTCAAAGTGTATCTTAACTTTTGTCACCTATAATCTAAATTATGAAAAATAGCATAAATAAATTTGACACAATTGAAGTATCTAATCCGTATTTAGAATTTGATTCTAAATACTATGATTATTCAAATATCCAACCCCTAAAAGATGCTGTACTAGCAAGTTATAATACGCACATGGGGATCTTACTAGGCTTGGATGAAAGTACAATGGATGATCAGGATATTGTTGATCTACTAAATGGTAAATATTTTTTAAAAAATTCACAGCCATATTCAATGGTGTATGCAGGTCATCAGTTTGGTTACTTTGTCCCTCAATTAGGTGATGGTAGAGCTATAAATCTTGGAAGTATTGATAATTGGCATTTGCAATTAAAAGGCAGTGGGCAGACAAAATATTCACGACAAGGAGATGGTAGGGCAGTACTGCGCTCCAGTATTCGAGAGTATCTTATGAGTGAAGCGATGCATGGCTTGGGCATAGCAACCACTAGAGCGTTAGCTATTGTATCCTCAAAACAGCGTGTGTATCGACAGATGGATGTGGAAAACGCTGCCATGGTATTAAGGGTTTCACCATCATGGATACGAATAGGAACATTTGAATATTTTTATACGCAAAAAAACCTAAAGGATTTGACCCAATTGGCTGATTTTGTTATAGCTCAAAATTATCCCCATCTGCAAAACGCTGGACAAAAAAAATATGAGCAACTTTTTTTTGAAGTGGTGGACAATACAGCACAACTTATTGCCCAATGGCAAGCGTATGGATTTATGCATGGAGTGATGAATACGGATAACATGAGCATGGCAGGTGTGACCATTGATTATGGTCCTTTTGCTTTTATGGATATTTTTGCCATGGATACTATTTGCAATCACACCGATAGGGAAGGGCGATATTCGTATGAAAATCAGCCTTTAATTGCCCAATGGAACCTATCTTCTTTGGTTACTGCGTTTGAACCTTTAGTGCAGAATCGAGAAACTTTAGATGAGATGGTGGCGATGTTTTTATCTTTGTATAAAAAATATTATTATGATTTGATGAATCTACGATTGGGATTGGATCTTGATGAAAGCACTAATGAAAATCATACCTTAATAAAAAATCTTTTGATCGTATTGCAAGGGTGTCAAGTCGATTATAATGTATTTTTTAGACGCCTTAGTTCCAATGATGACGCGATTGTTTTAGAG
>JAYEFX010000313.1:0-4360 GCA_034658775.1 Campylobacterota bacterium | reverse complement strand
TACGGTTGCAGGAGTGACATTGATCTCTCCTCCACCGCATCATGATATTTACTCTATTGAAGATCTGTCTCAATTGATTTTTGACCTTAAGCAGATCAATCCAAAAGCGAAAATTGCAGTGAAATTGGTTTCAACTATTGGTGTTGGAACGATTGCTGCTGGGGTTGCAAAATGTTATGCGGATAAGATTATCATCTCTGGAGCAGATGGTGGTACAGGAGCTGCTCCTCTTACGTCGATTAAGCATACAGGAAATGCATGGGAGCTTGGACTTTCTGAAGCGCACAATGCACTTAAAGCCAACCACCTAAGAGAGTTTGTACATGTACAAACGGATGGTGGATTTAAAACGGGTCTTGATGTCGTAAAGGCAGCGATGCTTGGAGCTGAATCGTATGCCTTTGGTACGGCAGCATTAACACTTCTTGGGTGTAAGATTTTACGTATTTGTCATACCAACAAATGTTCAGTAGGGGTAGCAACGCAAGATGAAAAATTGCGCGATCATTTTACAGGAACGGTTGAACGATTGATATCCTACTTTGAGTTTGTAGCCAATGATGTACGTGAGATCTTAGCTGATCTTGGATACGGCAGTATTGAAGAGATTGTTGGACGAAGTGATTTACTTAAAGTGATTGATGATGAGTACGCACAGAAATTTGACTTTCAAAATGTTTTACGACGAATTGAGGGGATTGATACTTGTCAAAAAGAGTACAATAAACCGTTTGACAAAAACTTTTTTGAGCGAGGATTACTTAAAAAAGTACACGCTACTATTGAAAACCCAAAACATCCTGTTACGATCAATGAAAATATTGAAAACCTAAATAGAAGTTTTGGAACACTGATCTCGGGTGAGATTGCTAAATATTATGGGGATAAAGGTTTGCCTGATAATTCTATAAATATTAACCTTACAGGAGTCACTGGACAATCCTTTGGAGCACTCTTAAGTAAAGGGATGAACTTAAATCTAAATGGTGTAGGGAATGACTACGTAGGAAAAGGGATGAATGGTGGTAAGATTATCATCACTCCTGTGCATCAAGGTGAGAGTTTTGGTGGAGCTGGAAATACATGTCTGTATGGAGCTACGGGTGGTAAGCTTTATGTTCGTGCTGCTGTTGGTGAACGATTTGCAGTGCGAAACTCTGGAGCTACGGCTATTGTAGAGGGAACGGGTGACAGTGCTTGTGAGTACATGACGGGTGGTATTGTGGTTATCTTAGGACAAACGGGTATCAACTTTGGTGCTGGTATGACGGGTGGATTGGCGTTTATTTACGATGATCAAAAACAGTTTATTGATAAGATGAATCAAGAACTGATTGAAGCCATACGAATTGATACGGATGATACAGAGAGAGAACGACTGTTTTTGAAAAAACAATTGCAGGATTATATTGTAGAAACACAAAGTAAAAAAGCCATAGAGATATTGGAAAATTTTAGAGCAGAGATACGAAACTTTTGGATGGTAAAACCTAAAAACATGACTGTGTTACCACTCAATCCGGATCAAGGAGATTAAGATGTTAAGTTATACAAAAATAAATAGGTTAAACCCTAATAAACGTGATGTAATGCAACGAATTAAAGACTTTGATGAAGTGTATGAAGTTGTCGATCATAAGCAAGCAAGTGAACAAGCGGATCGTTGTATGCAGTGTGGAGATCCTTATTGTCATACGAAATGTCCATTGCATAATTTTATCCCTGCATGGCTAAAAAGTGTTTCGCAAAGAGATCTGCCATTGGCATTTGCTTTGTCCAATGAAACTTCCCCTTTTCCTGAAATCTTAGGAAAAATTTGTCCACATGATGTCTTGTGTGAGGGCGATTGTAGTCTAAATGATGGGCATGGTGCTATTGCTATTGGATCTATCGAGACGCACATTACTGAAAATGCATTTGAAGCAGGATTGACACCAAAGTTTGCGAGTAGCAAAATTGGTAAATCAGTGGCGATTGTTGGAAGTGGACCTGCTGGTATCTCTGCTGCGACATTTTTACTTCGAGCGGGTGTGGATGTGACGATGTATGAGCGTGCTGCTCGTGCGGGTGGACTTTTTACATACGGAATCCCTGGATTTAAACTCGATAAAGATAAAGTTCAACGACGAATTGATTTGTTGATTGATGCGGGTATGAAACTTGAGCTTAACTGTGAGATTGGAAAAGATGTAGAGTTTGAAAAACTTGAACAAGATAATGATGCAGTATTTATTGGTATTGGTGCAACCAAAGGACGATTTGCTGGTCTTGAGGGTGAAAATGTTTCAAATATTCATCTCGCCATGGAATTTTTAACCAAAATTCAACAACGAAACTTTGGTGAAGATGTGCAAAATCTTATTGATGTAAGAGATAAAAAAGTTGTGGTTATTGGTGGTGGAGACACTGCTATGGACTGTGTACGAACATCTGTGCGAGAAAAAGCTCAGTCTGTAAAATGTCTTTATCGACGAGATGAAGCAAACATGCCTGGAAGTAAAAAAGAGGTAGCCAATGCAAAAGAGGAGGGTGTAGAGTTTGTATTTAATGTAAGCCCTAAATCTATTGCTAGTAAAAATGGCGCTGTAAGTGCGGTAGAACTTCTTCAAACGACATTAAGTGATCCTGATGAGTCTGGACGACAACGAGTAGTTTTAGTCGATGGTAGCCAGTATCTTGAAGATGCGGATATTGTGATCTATGCTCTTGGATTTGATCCTGAGGTTCCAGCGTTTATACAAAATGCTAATTTAGAGTTGGACAGATGGGATGGAATTAAAGTAAATGAAAATTATCAGACATCAAATGCAAAAATCTATTCTGGTGGAGACAGTGTACGTGGAGCTGATTTAGCTGTAACGGCTGCTTTTGATGGTCGAGAGGCAGCTAAGAAGATGGTGGAAGAGTTTACAAGTTAAGGAAATATATCATGATAAATATTGAAGAGTTGAAGCCATTAATTGTAGAAAGATTAAAACCATTAAATCCTGATAAAATAATACTTTTTGGTTCTTATGCTTATGGCACACCAAATTCTGATAGTGATATAGATCTTTTTTTATTTAAGAATTTAGATAAAAAAAATGCCAGAGATTATAAAGTACAATTGAGACGACAAATAAGTGATTTGACTTCTAGATATAAGATAGGATTTGATTTTATTGTTGCGAGTGAAGAGTTTGTGAAAAGTAGAGAGGACTATTTTTATAAAAAAGACATTTTAGAAAATGGAAAAATCATATATGAATAAAACAGCATCACTCGAATGGCTAACAATTGCGTATCATGATTTAAAATCAGCTCAAATTTTATATGATGCAAATCATTATACTGATAGTATTGGAAGTGATTTACAACAGTCTATTGAAAAAATATTAAAATCTATGTTTGCATATAATAATGAAAAAATACCAAAAACACATGACTTGTATGAAATTTATGATTTATTAGATGAGTTAATATTTGATGATTCCGATATAGATAAACTACATATTGCGACTGAATATTTAAAGGAAGATAGATATCCTAATCCAAATTATTGTTTACCTCCAAGACAAGAGATAAAAGCTGTGATTGAGTTTACGCAAGAACTTTTAAAAAAAGTTTGTACTATATTAAATATAGATAAAAGCCAATTAAGTTAATGAATTGTTAAAATATTTTATACTCTTTATTCCCTTTATTCTTTTTGGTGAAAAACCAAACTTATTGTTGCTTAAAACCTATAAAGATCAAGATATAAGTGGTTGGGTGATGAGTGAAAAGCTTGATGGTATTCGTGCTTATTGGGATGGGAAAAATTTAATCTCTCGTGGTGGAAAGATCATCTATGCTCCAAAGTGGTTTATCAAAGACTATCCACCTTTTGAGGTTGATGGTGAGCTGTGGAGCAAAAGAAAAGATTTTGAAAACATCTCTTCAATCGTAAGAGATAAGACACCCAGTGATGAATGGAAACAAATCAAACATTATATCTTTGAAGTGCCTAATGCTACGGGTAATCTTTGGAAACGACTTGAAAAAGTAAAAAAATATGAAAATCACTATCTTAAACTTATACCTCAAATTAAAATAAATGATAAAGAACACCTAAAAACTTATCTGCAACAAATAGAATCACAAGGTGGTGAAGGTGTGGTTGTACGTGATCCTGATGTACCTTATATCAACAAACGTACTTCAAAAGCACTCAAAGTAAAAACTTTCTTGGATGCCGAATGCACTATCTTAGGGTATACGCAAGGGAAAGGTAAATACGGGGGAATGGTGGGAGCTATTAAGTGTCAACTTTAAAATGGAGTGGAGTTTAAAATCGGTAGTGGATTAAGCGATGCATTTAGAAAAAAACCACTTGAAATTG
>JAYEFX010000312.1:0-4395 GCA_034658775.1 Campylobacterota bacterium | reverse complement strand
TTGTAATAAATATTTTACATCTCAATAAAGTAAAATCTATTAAAAATCAGCTACTTGAAAATAGATGGGATTTGGATACTACTTTAAAGTTATTATTTAAAATTTAGTTTTTATTGGATTAGGCTAACAAAAAAATTAATTCTACAATTTTCAGCTATTTAGCACTATCCTTTTGCTATAATGCGTAAAAAATTATAAAGAGAAGTTATATGTCAGCAATACAACGTGTACAAGAAGCAATAGAAGAGATAAAGCAAGGGCGTATGGTCATCATGCTTGATGATGAAGATCGAGAAAATGAAGGTGATTTAGTTTATGCAGCAGCCTTAAGTACTCATGAAAAAGTAAACTTCATGGCAACCCATGCAAAAGGATTGATTTGTGTAGCGTTATCCAATGAAACTGCTCAACGATTGGAATTAAATCCAATGGTTGCGGCAAATACTTCATCGTATGAAACGGCATTTACAGTATCGGTTGATTGTGCAAAAGCATCAACTGGAATAAGTGCAGGTGAACGTAATGATACCATTCAAATTTTAGCTAATTCTATTAGTAAAGCAGATCAACTAGTTCGTCCAGGGCATATCTTCCCTTTAATAGCCAAAGAGGGTGGGGTGCTTGTGCGAACAGGACATACAGAAGGTTCTATTGATCTGTGTAAGCTTGCAGGTCTTCATGGCGAAGCGGTAATTTGTGAAATCATGAAAGAAGATGGGACAATGGCAAGACGAGATGATCTTGATATTTTTGCAAAAGATCATGAGATGAAACAGGTGTATATTTCAGATCTTGTTGAATATCGTTTAAAACATGAATCGTTAGTTGAAGAACTAAGCAGTGAACAGAGTAACTTTTTTGGTCAAGATGTTGTAAAAAAAATATTTAAAGATCATAGAGACAATCAGCATACAGTGATTGTATTTGGAGACATTCAAACAACAACACATGTAAAGTTTCATACAGTTGATCTTGATATTGGATTGTTTTTACAAGATGAAAGATTAAACTCTATGTTAAAAACAATAAATTTTTTACAATCAAAAGGTGGAGTATTGATATTTTTACAAAATAATGAAAAAATTGAAGATACCCAAAAAGATTTTGGAGTTGGAGCTCAGATTCTTAATCAACTTAATATTCAAGAGATAAAATTACTTACAAGTGGTGGAAAACATTCATTTGTTGGAATTAATGGATTTGGATTACAAGTCAAAGAAGAGATCCAAATAGAGGGGTAGGGTTTAATAAAGTAAGAAAAGTCTTATAAATTAAGTGCTTTTCTTACTAAATTGAATTGACTTTGGGCATCTTTTATACGGTTTTCTAATGTTTGCGTATTTTCTTGATAGTATTCCGTGTTTTTTATCTCTTGAAGTCTTCCTTCAAATTTTTCAAGTGTCATTACTTTAAAATCATCATCTTCAATTTGCATAATTCGTGATGCAGTTTGTTTTTCAACCTTTGATATGGCCATTTCAAATAAATATTTATTGTCCATTGAAAGATTAAGAACATCGCATAACTCTTTATAAATCTCTTCTGTACTAGAGTGGTATCGACGATAAATAGGTCCAGCAAAGTCATTTAAATATCGAATATATGTGGTGTAGTTTTCAAAATGTTGGTTAAGTTCATCTTGAGTTGGGGTATCCGTATCAAGATCGTACAGTTTTTTTAGTATATGATGAGTACTTAGATAGCTGATTTGGCTACATTTTGGTTTTAATTGTTCTAAGAATTCATTTAAATTCATGGTATACCTTCATTTATATTATAATTAAAAAAGGGGCAGAGCACTAACTCTACCCCTTTTGTAGATTAAGCAATTGTACTTAAATTTGTGGTCCTGCAGATGTAAAATCAAAACTAGTATCATCAGTCAAGTACTTTTTAAAGTTTTTGATAAACATTTTGGCTAGTTCATCTCTTTTTTGATCAAATTGATCTTGATTGGCCCATGCTGCTCGTGGATTCAATACTTTAGGATCAATAGTCCCTAGCGTTGTTGGCACATTAAATTTAAAAGTGTTGGTTGTTTGAAATTCTGAATTGTTGATGGAACCATCAAGGATAGAGTTAATACACGTACGTGTATCTTTGATACTCATTCGTTTACCAGTACCATAAGCACCACCAGTCCATCCTGTATTTACAAGATAAACATTTACATTGTGCTTTTCAATTTTCTCACCAAGAAGTTTAGCATAAACAGTTGGATGCTGAGGAAGAAAAGCTTCCCCAAAACATGCACTAAACGTAGCAGTAGGTTCTGTTATGCCACGTTCCGTTCCTGCAACTTTTGCAGTGTAGCCACTTAAAAAGTAATACATCGCTTGTTCACTTGTAAGTTTAGAAACAGGAGGCAAGATACCAAATGCATCAGCACTTAAGAAGATAATATTTTCAGGGTGTCCGCCGGTCATTGATTCTTGAAAATTTTCAATGTATTCAATTGGATACGATACACGTGTGTTTTCTGTTTTACTACCATCATCGTAGTTTACAAGTTTTTCACCATCGTCTTCGTCGTAAACTACATTTTCTAAAATTGATCCCCGTTTGATTGCTTTATAGATTTCTGGTTCAGTGTCTTTGTTTAAGTTGATTACTTTAGCGTAACAACCACCTTCAAAGTTAAATACACCATCATCATCCCAACCGTGTTCATCATCACCAATTAGAGCTCTTTGGGGATCGGTTGAAAGGGTTGTTTTTCCTGTTCCAGAAAGTCCAAAGAACAATGCCGTATCACCATTTTTTCCAATATTTGCTGAACAATGCATTGGAAGTTTACCCTCAAGTGGTAACCAATAGTTCATCATTGAAAAAATACCTTTTTTCATCTCACCTGCGTACCATGTTCCACCAATAATAGCTGTATTTTCTTCAATATTAAATACAACAAATACTTCAGAGTTTAAACCATGCTTTTCCCAGTCTTTATTGACTGTTTTACAAGCATTGTACACTGTAAATTCAGGTGTAAAATCAGCCAAATCCTCAGTTTTTGGCATGATAAACATATTGTCTATAAAATGTGCTTGCCATGCAATTTCAGTAATAAATCGAATTGATTTACGACTGTTGATACTTGCTCCACAATATACATCTGAAATGTATAGGTCTTTTCCACTTAATTGTTTTTTTGCTGTTACTAAAAGTTCTTCATAGATCTCTTTGGATACGGCTTTATTAACGTCACCCCAAGCTACATAGTTGTTTGACGGATCTTGATCGACAAAGTATTTATCATTTGGACTACGTCCAGTAAAAATACCTGTTTCAATAATGGTGGCACCATTGTATGCAATGACTGCACCATCATGATCAATTGATCGATTAATAAGATTTTCTCTATCAAGGTTTCGTAACACGCTTTGAACATTTTCTAAACCAAGTGAATCTTTGATTTCTGACATAATTTATTTTTCCTAAATTTTTATTTAAATATTGATAATAATACACCAGCGGCAACGGCAGAACCGATTACACCAGCAACATTTGGACCCATCGCATGCATTAACAATACATTTGATTTATCGTACTCTTGACCAACTTTACTTACAACTCGTGCAGACATTGGTACTGCAGATACTCCAGCAGCTCCAATGAGTGGATTAACTTGATTGTCTTTTGAACTAAATTTATTCATGATTTTTGCCATAATAACACCCGATGCAGTACCTGCAGAAAATGCAATAAGACCAATTACCATGATGCCTAAAGTATCAAGTACAAGAAATTTATCAGCAGCCAGTTTTGAACCAACTCCAAGTCCTAAGAAGATTGTAACAACATTGATCAATGAATTTTGCATTGTATCACTTAATCGTTCAACCACACCTGACTGCTTTAAGAAGTTACCAAATGTAAATGCTCCAATTAGAGGAGTTGATTCTGGTAAAATTAAAATTGCCATCATTAAGATAAGCACTGGTAAGAATAAGTTTTCTAACTTATGTACTTTTCTCAGTTTTGGCATTTTCATTTTTCGTTCTGCTTCAGTTGTCAATGCCTTCATGATTGGAGGTTGGATAACTGGAACAAGTGCCATGTAGCTGTATGCTGCAACGGCTATTGCTCCAAGCATTTCAGGTGCTAGTCTATTGGCAATAAAGATAGATGTAGGACCATCTGCTCCCCCAATAATAGAGATTGCAGATGCTTGTTGAAGATCAAATCCAAGCGCAACTGCACCAATAAGTGATCCGAAGATTCCAAATTGTGCAGCACCACCTAGAATAGCTGCTTTAGGATTAGCAAGAAGCGGAGTAAAGTAATTTGTCTTTCTATCTGACTAACTTGCCGGCTAAGCAGTATGCCTTGTAACCTACTGTTTTCTGTATTTTGTTTTTCCGTCAGTATCTGCTGTGCTACTACATCTTTTTGTAA
>JAYEFX010000311.1:0-4398 GCA_034658775.1 Campylobacterota bacterium | reverse complement strand
CCGAAAAATGGATGCTAAGACCAATGGCACTCATGGCAACTACCAGGCTTAAATGCGACAGTGTTGAGATAAGCTCTTTGGTGGATTCATTGACCAATGAAAAAGAACTAAGAAGTGAAAACAGAATAAAAAAGATAATAAACAATGGGATTTTTGCCCCACTTTCAAGCTCTTTTTTTTCACGGTGAAATAAAAATATAAGTATAAAAACCAAAGGGGTTAGAAGTAATACTCTGCCCATTTTAACAGCTGTTGCACTGATTCCAGCAGAATCACTAATACTAAAACCACCTGCGGTTACTTGACCCACAGCTTGCAAGGTATTTCCCACGAGTATTCCTGCATCAATATGATCAAGACCAAAAAGTATGGCTAAAAATGGAACGAGAAATATTCCAATGGTCCCTAATAGATTTACCACTGCAACACTAAGAGCAATGAAATCTTTATTGGCTTTAATAATAGGAGCAGTTGCTCCAATGGCACTGCTTCCACAAACCCCATTTCCAATACCTAGAAGCAGGGCCAATTTTGTATCTATTTTAAAAATACGCCCCAATACAATTGCGGTTCCAATTGTAAGAACCATCCCTAAAACAATCAAAACAAGTGTTTTATTCCCCAGTTGAATTAAGATGGAAAAGTCCAAATCAATACCCATAAGGGCAATTGCAAAAGCTAAAATAGATTTCTGAGCATAGTTAATTCCTGGCGTAAATGTATCTTTTAATGCAACACTGTTCCCAATAAGGATACCAAGAAGTATAGCAATCACCACGGCTCCAACAGGAAAAAAAGGTGCCAAAAACAGTGCAATGGCAGCAATGGTGAAACTGAGTGTTAATCCTAATATATTGGGTTGATAAATCAAATTCAATGTCCTAAAGTGTATATAATAAAAGATTGTATCTCAAATAGAATATAAATTTGATTATGTATTTTATCTTTATTTTATTATTTCAGGAGTAGACTAACGAAAAAATAAAATGGGTTGAACAGATGTCTGATTTTGTGGAACATTATGATGTGATAATTATTGGTGGAGGAGCAACAAGCAGCGGTATTGCACTGGATGCTAGTTTGCGAGGACTTAAGTGTATTGTTATAGAAAAAAATGATTTTGCTCAAGGAACAAGTTCTCGAAGTACAAAATTAGTACATGGCGGTGTACGTTATTTAGAAGCTGCAGTAAAGAAATTAGATTTAGCTCAGTATGCTTTGGTTAAGGAGGGATTAAAAGAGAGATACAGGATTTTAAACAATGCTTCACATTTGGCTAGAGCTATCACTTTAGTCACCCCATTGTACAAATGGTATGAGATCCCTTACATGTATGTTGGTTTATTTTTATACGATTTTATTTCAGGGAAACGCAGATTGGGTAAAAGTCAAATTGTAAGTAAAAAAGAGATTATGGATATCTTCCCAGGTGTTAAGAAAGCTGGTTTAAAAGGGGGTGTTCGTTATTTTGATGGTGCATTTAATGATGCACGAATGGTTATCTCACTATTGCAAACAGCAAAACAACAAGGGTGTGAAATACGAAATTATAATGAGGTGATCAATTTTACTTATGAAAACCAAAAAATCAATGGTGTAACCGTACACAATCATATTAAAAATGAAAAATATAAATTAACCGCCCATCATGTTATTAATGCAACAGGACCTTTTAGTGATGCCATACGTAAACTGGATAAAGAAGATGTAAGCAATATTCTTGAGGTGAGTTCCGGTATACATATTGTATTGGATAAAAAATTCTTGCCCAATGATGAGGGGCTTATGATACCAAAGACTCAAGATGGAAGAGTTTTATTTATGTTGCCTTATTTGGGTAAATGCTTAGTTGGTACAACCGATGAAAAAGCCAAAGTGGAACAAAATCCAAAGGTGGAACAAAAAGATATTGAATACCTTTTACGACATGTACGACTTTATTTTGATATTGAGATTACTCAAAAAGATATTTTATCTTCATGGAGTGGATTACGACCTTTGGTTGTAAATACAAATCTAGATGCACATAATACTAAAAGCATAGTAAGGGAACATTATCTTGATATTAGTGCATCTGGATTGATCAGCATTGTTGGTGGAAAATGGACAACTTATCGAAAAATGGCTCAAGATACTGTGGATTTTATTGCTTTAAAAAATAAAAAATTAATGTCATGTAAATGTACAACACAAGACTTTAAGCTTGTTGGCAGTCAAAAAGATATCTCTATGGTGAAAAATGATTTGAAAAAGGTATACTTAAATGAGGAAACAGAAGATCATCTACTGCGTATTTATGGGGATCAGGCTACTTTAGTGGCACAATACATAAACAAATATGGATTTGAAAAATTACATCCAAACTATTCGTTTCTTCAAGCTGAGGTATACTATAGTATTCATAATGAATTTATTTATTCGTCACTTGATTTTTTAGTACGTCGTATTAATCTAGGATTGATTGATGCAAAAGCAGCACTAAGTTGTGTGGAAAGAGTTACACGAATTTTGTCTAAGGAGTTTAATTGGGATTTAGAAACATTTAATCAAGAGATACAACGATCAAACAATTATTTAAATAGTTGTTGATTAAGACAATATTATGTTGATTATAAGAACATAATGTTGACATAATATTTTTTATGTTGATATTAAGTTTTTTTTAACTAAAATTGTAACCGTTCCGTAATCATGTAGGCATATAATGTCACCAATCATTAAAAAAGGAAAAATATGAAAAAATTAGTAATCGCCTCAGCTGTAGCTGCAAGTATGTTATCAGGTGTGCTTATGGCACAAGAAACGTTAAGAGTTTTAACATGGAAAGGGTATGCACCTGCAGAACTTGTAAAAGCTTTTGAAAAAGAAACAGGTATTGATGTAAAATTAACGTATTCAAACAATGAAGAGATGATCGCAAAACTAAGAGCAACTAGAGGAGCTGGTTTTGATATTGCTCAACCTTCTCAAGATAGAATCTCATTTGTTCAAAAAAAGTTTCCAATCTATCAAGCAATTGATTTTTCAAAAGTAAATACAGGTCAACTGATCACTTCTATGGTTGATGCTGTTAAGAAAAATTCTGCAGTAGATGGAAAAGCATATGGTGTGCCACATTGTTATGGAACAACAGGTATGATTGTAAACAAAAAATTAGCACCTGATGCAAACGATTGGTCAGATTTATGGAACCCTAAATATGAAGGTAAAATCTCTTACCGATTGAAAAGACCATTGTTAATAGCAACGGCTTTTGGTATGGGTGAAGATCCATTTGCATTGTACAACGATAAAGCAGCGTATAAAAAACTGATGAAAAGAGTTGAGAAAAAACTTATTGATTCTAAGCCATTGGTAAAAAACTACTGGACAAGTGGAGATACTCAAGTGAATATCATCAAAAGTGGAGATGCAAATGTAATCTCTGGTTGGGATGGAAAAGGGTGGACGTTGCATAAAACAAACCCAGATATTGACTTTATTGCACCAAAAAGTGGAGCTTTAGGTTGGATTGATACGTTTGCAATTCCTGCAAAATCAAAAAATGTTGAAGGTGCATACAAATGGATGAACTTCATGTTAAGAGCCGAAAATGCAGCATTTTTTACAAATAAAGAGGGATACGGGACAGCATCAGCTGGAGCAGATGCTCACTTAAGTGCTGAGATTAAAGATAATTTCAGTCGATCATTTTCTAAAGCGGATATTGATAACATCAAATGGCACCCACCAGTACCAGCTGGTTTTGAAAGTATTGAAGCAAAAGTTCTGGATAGAATTAAAGCAGCAAAATAAACAATTAATCTATAATTATTTATTAGCAGGGTACTCCTGCTAATAATATAGAATTAAGAACTTATGGGAAGTTTTTAATTCTATAAAGGATATATATGGATAAGATATTAGAGATTAAAAATCTCGCAAAACATTTCCCTGATTTTACGGCTGTTCATTCAATTGATTTTTTTGTTGAAGAGGGTGGCTTTTTTTCGATCTTAGGACCATCTGGTTGTGGTAAAACGACATTGTTACGGATGATTTCAGGATTTGAAAAACAGAGTGAAGGGGAGATTCTTATTCGTGGAGAGTCCATGAGTGGTATACCTCCTGAAAAACGACCCGTTAATATTGTGTTTCAAAACCTTGCACTTTTTCCTATGATGAATGTGGAAAAAAATGTAGCGTTTGGTTTGCAACGATTGAAACTTCCTAAAGAGGAGATTAGCACTCGAGTAAAAGAGATGTTGGATCGTGTTGGGCTTCAAGGGTATTAGTTTGGCGCCTTACTAGTAGCAGGGTTAATATCAATCACTGATCCCGTTGAGAGCCATGTAATGTAGGCTGCCATAGCAATAGAGGCTTTTGAGTCTATAATAGGTCGTGTACCATCCATACTTC
>JAYEFX010000310.1:0-19223 GCA_034658775.1 Campylobacterota bacterium | reverse complement strand
TATTGAACTGAATTTAAATCACTTTAATATCCAAGAGCATCATATTACTCATTATGATGCTCTTGAAAAACTTAATATTTAGAAGACTCTTTATAAAAATAAACTGGCAATATTGTACATTATAAATGACAATATCCAAGCTGTGATGGTGGTTAATAAAAACAGATAAACTAGGTATCGTGTTCCTCCTGCTTCTTTGGTAAAGACTACTGATGCTGCAAAACATGGAAGATACACCATTACGAAGACGATAAACGACAGTGCCGCAGGAAAAGATATGTTTTCTTTAAGTGCAGATATAAGTGAATCACTTGTTTCATCAAGAGCTTCATTATTATTGTATAATATTCCTAATGTTGCAACAACAACCTCTTTTGCTGCTAATCCAGTTTCAAGAGCCACGGTCATTTTCCAATCAAAACCAAGTGGGGCAAAAAATGGTTCACTGGCTTTTCCTATTTGTCCTAAATACGAGTTTTCAAGTTGAACAGAGGGTTGCGCATCGGGCATTTTTGGATAGTTTGAAGCAAACCAGATCAGTACACTTGCCGCAAGGATAAATGTACCCGCTTTTTTTAGATACATCCATGCTTCTTTTGAAACAATAAACCACAATAATTTTAAAGATGGCATACGATATTTTGGCATCTCCATCACAAAAGGTTCATCCTCATTTTTAAAAATAAGAGAACGCAAAAGTTTGGCCATAATCAGTCCAATGATGGCTCCAAAAATATAGATTAAAAACAATATGTTCCCTGCTTGTTCTGGTGCAAAAAAAGCACCAGTAAACAGAACATAAATAGGTAATCGTGCCCCACAACTCATGAACCCTATGATAAATAAAGTGATGAGTCGATCTTTTTCGCTTTTGAGTGTTCTTGCTGCCATGTATGCAGGTATACTACACCCAAACCCAGTTACAAGTGGGATGAAACTTTTTCCGTGAAGTCCAAATTTATGAAAAAATCCATCCAGTAAAAATGCAACACGGCTCATGTACCCCGTAGTTTCAAGCAGGGCAATACCAATAAATAGAATAATAATATTGGGTAAAAACAACAGTACAGCACCTACACCATTGATGATACCATCAACGATAACGCTGCGTAAAACTTCATGTGAAATATTGGATGCTACTTCATCTCCAAGTAGTCCAATTCCTGTATCAATCCAATCCATAGGGATTGAACCAATAGTAAAGGTAAGCTGAAACAACCCCCACATTAAAAACAAAAATATTGGTACACCTGCATAGTGGTGAATTAGAAGTGAATCAAGTTTTTGTGTAATGGTTTTATTGTTTTTCTTTCGATTGCATACTACGGTTTCTTTTTGGATCCCTTTGGCTATTGCAAAGTGTTCTCTTCCACTAATATCATTAATATTTTTTGTTTCATAATAGGTATAAATATTGTTAAGGCTCTCCACAAGAAGTGGTTGAAGTTCTATAAATATTGGATCATCATGAATGGTTTTAAATAACGTTTTATCCTCTTTTAGAAGCTTTACGGAAATCTCTCTAGCACTTAAATCATTAAGGTAGAAACCTTTCTCTTTGATAAATGATTTTATCTTTACAATTTCAATTTCAATGGCATCGTTGTAGATGATATTTGAGTGGGCTCTTGGTTCATTGTACACATCATGTACTTTTTCGTACAATTCATCAATACCTATTTTTTCATTTGCAGAAACAGCGATCACCGGTACACCAATAAGTGTCTCGATTTGCTCAATATCAATCTCTAAGTTCTCTTTTTTTGCTTCATCAATCATATTAAGTGCAATGACCATTTTTTTATTCAGATTTAGCAGTTCCAGACTTAAAAGTAAATTTCGTGTTAAGTGAGTTGAATCAATAACATTGATAATTACATCGTAGGGTTCATTGATCAAATACTCTTTTGCAACTTTTTCCTCTTGGGAAAAACCATCAATAGAATAGGTACCTGGAAGATCAACCATCTCAAATACATGGCAGTGATGTTCAAAACATACTTCTGTTTTTTCTACAGTAACACCTGAAAAATTTCCCACTTTTAAGTGGGTATTTCCCATGGCATTGATAAGTGATGATTTTCCAACATTGGGTTGACCAGCAAGGACAAGACGTATAGGTTCCATATTAAACCTTTGCCACTTCTATTTGTTGTGCTTCAATATTACGAATAGCAATAGCTGTATCATCTACAAGAACTTCAATTGTTTTTTTTGCTATAGCATAATGTGCAATTTGAATGTTTGCACCTTCGATCAGTCCAAAAGAATAAAAACGTTGTTTAAGTTCATCATTACAGTTCAATTTAGTAATGAGGGCAGTTTGATGTTGTGAAAGTTGGTCAAGTGTCATAAATAGCCTTTTAATTTTGGAAATGATAACTATTATCAACTTAAAGTAACGTTAATTAGAAGTGAAATAAATATTTAGTATAATACAGAAAAATAATACAATATATATGGAGAATGCAGTATGAATACAATAATAGTTGTCGCTTTAGCACTTTTAGTGATGGTGGTGATTTATATGCTTGTAAAAAAGATGATGTCCAGTGATTCTGATGTAAATAGAAAAGATCAAATGAAAAAGAATTTTAAACGTCATTTGATTGAAGTACACCTACCTGATGTGGTCAAAGATTTAAAAACAAAAGATTTGCGAAATCTAGCAGCAGAGTTACTTAAAACGTATAAAGTCTTAGAATATGAAAAAAAAGTATTAAACGATATGGATGATTTTGAATGGCACTCATGGCAAGTTTCAACAATAATTAAAATGTATAAAGAGGAGATGGACCTGTTTATCCCAAATTACAAAGAGATATTTCCATCAGAGCTAGCAGATCTTAGTGCCTATAGTTTAGAACAAAAGTTGCATCCTATTTTTGATAAATACAATAAAGAAGTATCTAAGAAAATGAGTCAAAAGTATCTTCTTGATCAGGTGATTTGGACCAGTAAAGACATGAGCATATTGTTGTTGTTTTTGGCAAAATACAAGCAATAAAAGTATTGTCTAATGCACAGGTAGCATTATGGTGAATTCTATCTAATTTGATAGGTTTATACCCAAACATCTATATAAAGTTATTTCTAACACATTTATAACCTTTACTTTTTACTAAATATCAATATATTTAGACCAATTTTGGAACAATTACTAACGACCGAACTGGATATGACCACTTGAAAGTTTATTTTTTACTACGACTTAGCCAATAGTTTGGTTTTCTATTTAATTGCATTACTGCTAAAATAATAATTTCATCATCTTTTTGATAATAAATTATTCCAAATGGAAATCTATTTGTTAAACATCTTCTGATGTCATTATCTAAAGGTTGCCAAGCATTTGGGAAATCTAATATTCTTTGGATAGTTTTATAAACTTCATTGGCAAATTCTAAACTTAAGTTTATTTGACACTCTTCATAATAATCAATAGAAATATTAAATTCTATTTCAGCTTCTGGATGAAATGAATACTTCATTTATGATTTTAATCTTTGAGCTATTTTTTTAAAAACATCATCTCCATTTACTAATTTAACATTACCACATTCAATATCATTTTTTCGTTTATTAACTTCTTCTATCCATAAGTCATCTATTGATTTATGGATAGGGTTAATACTATTTAATATTTTATCAACAATTTTAGTTTTTAAATCTATTGGTAAAATATCAATCTCTTCAAATAATTGTTCTTGTCTTAAAGCTACCATCGTAAACTCCAATAATTTATTTATTATATCATTGTAGCAAAACTTAAGTGAATTTCACTTAAGTTTAAAATTCTACTAAATAATTATTAGTTATGGAAGCTGAGCAATAATGGGAGTGTTAAAACTCCAAAGATTACAGCAACAAGAGAAATAAATCCCTTAAAATAAGGGTGATTAAGACAATGGTAGCGTTATGGTGAATTGGGCCCCTGTGTATTTTTCACCCTCATGCTCATAATTGATATTTTGTGCATCAATAGTGCCTTTCATGCCATCCGTGATTAAACTGTATGTCATGTGCAAACCCAATCCTGTTCCTTGAGATTGATGTTTGGTGGTAAAATAAGGTTCAAATATCTTGGATAGTATATCTTCTGGAATTCCTCCTGCATTATCTTGAATGCTAATGGTAACATTGGTATCATCAGAAGTTGTGCTAATAAATACAAATTTATTTTCATCATCCATGTTTTCTAGTGCATCTTTTGCATTGTTAAATATATTAATCAAGCATTGGATAAGCTCATTTTTATATCCATCTATATGCAGTGTAGTGTCAATGGATGAAACAATATGTATATTATGACTTTTAATTGAACCATCAACCAATTGAAGGAAACTGTTAATTGCTTTGTGCAAAGAAAAATTTTCTTTTTCTCGAGTTCCTTTGATGAAGTTTTTAAAATCATCAATAGTTTTAGACAGATATTGAGCATTGTCATTGATGGTATCACAGGTTTCACTAATCAATTCATCCGTGAGCATACCGTACTCATTTTGAAATTTTAATCCTGTTGCTCCTGTTGATATAACCGAGAGTGGCTGTCTCCATTGATGTGCAATGTTTCCAATCATCTCTCCCATGGAAGCCATCTTAGATTGCTCATATAAAAGTTTGTCTTTTTTACGGTTTTTTTGAAGCTCTTTTTGCACTTTTTGTACAAGGTTTGAATTGAGTTTTTCATGTTTGTTATTGAGTTTTTGAATTTTATTTTTAGCATCGTCAAAGGCAACTTCCAATGTTCCTATCTCATCATTGGCATATTTTTTTAAATCAAAATCATAGTCATTTTTAGATAGTTTTTGTGCACTTTTTACGAGTCTATTAACTCGTTTGTTAATGTATTGAGCAAAGAATATAGCAATAATAATGATAAGGATAAACATAATGGAAACTATGAATATTAAATTAAATAAGAGTTCATTGTAAGATTTTAAAATGCTGTTTTTGTTGATGATGGTGGATACTACCCATTTGTACTTGGGCAAATAGATGTAGTACATCAATTTATTTTCAATACCATAAGAATCAAATGAAAATTCTGTCCAGTTATTGTATTTTTTATCTATTCCATTATTTTGTATTTCACGTATAATGTCTTTTGCAAAATATCTACCTGTCTTTTTATCTTGAAAATTTATAGCACTCTTTCCACTAAAAGTAGGGTGGTAAATCATTTTGCCTTTTAAATCAAATACAACAAAAATTTTATTTTTTTCTTTTGACAGTTGTGCATTTTCTAAACTTTGTCTAAAATCTTGAATATCCATAAGTGAATGCAACTCATTTTTGTAGGGTGCTGCGTTTATAATCCATTGCCATGCATTAAATTGGGACATGTACATCACCTTTAAACGTTTGTCTTGTTCCTTTGGGTTTTTCCATAGAAATTCCATGTATCCATGTTTCTTCTGGTATAAATCTTGAACAAATTGAAATTTTGATATATCTTTTCCTTTTGCTTTGGGATGAATTGCCAAAGTGATCTCTTTTGATCCTTTAGAGATATCTACGGCTGTGATGTAACCTGATTTACCAATTTTATGAGATAAAAGAAGTTTTTCACATTGGTCAATTGCTTCTTTTTTGCTTATTTTTCCTTGTTGATACAGTAGATAAAAATACTGCACGGTGTTTAGATGTGTTTCAGAGATACCACGCAAGTAGTTTTTGATTGAATTGTCAAATAAAGATTGAGTCATGATCGAAGCCAGTTTTGTGTTGCTTACCATCTCTTGCTTTGTGTTATTGATTAGGGTGTTTTTTATTTGTGGCAAGATATTTGCAATGGATAATATCATCACTGCAGTCATAAGTAAAAATGTGAAGAATATTTTATTTCGTATATTTAAATTATTAATAAAGTTTTTCATTGAGATACTTTTTATTTAAGTGTAGCAAATTTTTCATTAATGTATCCAGCTTAAATAATAACTTCACCTTTTGCAGTTTGGCGTACTTTATCGATGCTAAAACAAATATTTGCCATCTTCCTTGGTGTCTGATTTTTATATTGTGAGACAATTTTATGAATGGTTTTAAACTCCTCTTTTGTAAATAACTCATCATCAAACTCCTCTTGTATTTTAACAAATTTTAGTTCAGTGTGTTGTTGTTTTGTTAAAATTTCTATATCCAAATGGTCCAAAAGTTCTTGAATGATGTAGAGTTTTTCATCCTCATCATCTAAGTCTTCATTATTTACAATGCTATGAAATATGCTGGTCAATGTTTTTGGTTCTGGATTTCTATTGTTTTTAATGTAGACCTCATCAAATATTTTATCTCCAGAGTTTTCTAAATGGTTGTAATCTATCAAGAAAAGTAAAATTGCAACCTTTTTATCGTTGAGTTGAGTTACTTTAGAGTCAAGCATGTAAAGTAGTGCATTTGCAATTTTAGTAATATTCAGCTTCAAATTATTTTCTCCTATCTTTTTGTTCTTTTTGTGTTAAAAATTTGAATTGTGAAGATTTCTAGCATGCAAAGTTTTAGTTTTCAAGTTCTATATCATCTTCATGTATTTCAGAATCTTCTGCTTCAGTTGTCTGTTTTTTCTTAAAATTCATGGTCCCAGCTTCTGCGATTAATTCTATGTAGATGCTGTCCATGTTTTGCTCAGATGCTTTATTGATATTTTTCATTACATCTTCAAATCTAATTTCCACGGCACTTTCTTTATTTGGTCCAAATTTACAATTTATCTTCCAAAAATTTGAACCTTGAGGTAGAGGTTTTCTTTTTTCTCTTTTTATGTATTTTCTAATATCATGTTTGATTGATTCTAGTATTCGTTGTGGATCTTTTTTCCCATCTGTTAATAAAAATGTTTTTTTCATTTATTTTCCTGCTTTTTTTGCTTTTTTTTCAGCTCTTTTTTCTTTTAATGATTTTGTTGATGCTGTTTTCGTTGATTTTTGTGCGTTTTGACCTTTTGCCATAATATCTCCTTTATATTAATTTTATTAGGTTAGTATAGCTTAATATCAAAAAGTTAGCAATAATAATATAAATATTTGAAAACAAATCTAATATTTCTGCTATAATCCCAAAATGACACCATTTAAAGTACATTCAGAATATTCACCTGCAGGTGATCAACCTCAAGCCATAGAGATACTTACAGATTCAATTGAAAAAGGGAATCAATACAATACTCTTTTAGGAGTAACGGGATCAGGTAAAACATATACCATGGCAAAAGTGATTGAAAATACTCAGATGCCCACACTTATTATGACGCACAATAAAACACTTGCGGCTCAACTGTACAGTGAATTTAAACAGTTTTTTCCTAATAATCATGTGGAATACTTTATCTCCTATTATGATTATTATCAGCCTGAAGCGTACATACCACGAAGCGATCTGTTTATTGAAAAAGACAGCTCAATCAATGAAGAGTTGGAGCGATTACGATTGAGTACAACGGCTTCATTGCTTAGTTTTGATGATGTTATTGTGATCGCTTCAGTTTCGGCTAATTATGGTCTTGGTAGTCCTGAAGAGTACAGTTCCATGGTGCAAAAACTTGAAGTTGGGCAAGAATACGCTCAAAAAGCATTGTTAATTAAGCTTGTGGAGATGGGATACAAACGAAATGATCAATTTTTTGATCGAAGTGACTTTAGAGTCAATGGTGACGTGATTGATATCTATCCCGCTTATTTTGAAGATGAGTACATCAAAGTAGAGTTCTTTGGTGATGAGGTGGAGAGTATTCGTAAGATGGAATATTTAACCAATGCTACAAGCAAAGAGTTGGATACCATTACGGTGTATGCGGTTAATCCTTTTGTGGTTTCCAATGATAAATTGGCCATTGCCATTGATGAGATTGAAAAAGAGCTTGATGTTCGTCTAAAATCGTTAAAAGAAAATGATAAATTGGTTGAGTATCAGCGTTTGCAACAACGTGTGGAGTTTGATCTTGAGATGCTCAATGCCACAGGGATGTGTAAAGGGATTGAAAACTATGCACGACATCTTACAGGTCAAGCGCCTGGAGAGACACCGTATTCTTTGATCAATTATTTTGAAAGCATGAAAAAAGACTTTATGATTATTGTGGATGAATCGCATGTGTCTCTTTCGCAGTTTAGAGGGATGTACGCAGCGGATAAAAGCCGAAAAGAGGTGCTTGTAGAGTACGGGTTTAGACTTCCTAGTGCCATGGATAATAGACCTTTAATGTTTGATGAATACATCAATAAAAAAGCAAACTTTTTATTTGTATCGGCCACTCCAAATGAGTTGGAACTTGATATGAGTTCGGTTGTAGCAAAACAGATTATTCGTCCAACAGGTTTACTTGATCCTACCATTGAGATAATGGACAGCACCCATCAGGTTGAAACCTTGTTTGATGAGATTAAAAAAGTGGTGGCAAAAAAAGAGCGTGTCTTGGTGACTGTGTTGACCAAAAAGATGGCAGAAGAGCTTAGTGCCTATTATGCAGATTTAGGTTTAAAAATTAAATACATGCACTCCGATATTGATGCGATTGAGCGAAATCAGATTATTCGAGCACTTCGTTTGGGTGAGTTTGATATTTTAGTGGGAATCAATCTTTTACGAGAAGGATTGGACATACCTGAAACATCGCTTGTGGCTATCTTGGATGCTGATAAAGAGGGATTTTTAAGAAGTAAGACCTCATTGATTCAAACCATTGGGCGAGCGGCGCGAAATCAAAATGGTCGAGTGATACTGTTTGCTAAAAAAATTACTGCTTCAATGCAGTTTGCAATTGATACAACCAATGATAGGCGTAAATTGCAAGATCATCATAACAAGGAAAATGGTATCACCCCAACATCAACCAAAAGATTGTTGGATGAAAATCTAAAAGTTGAAGAGTATGATGATCTGTATTCAAAAGCACAAAAATTGGATAAAATGCCAGCATCCGAGCGAAAAAAAATGTTGATTGAACTTAATGCTAAGATGAAAAAAGCAGCCAAAGATTTGCATTTTGAAGAAGCAATACGTCTTCGAGATGAGATTGAAAAGATTAAAAAACTTTAAGTGTCTCAGGTCTAAATACTACTCTTCTCATCAGATTTTAAACAAACATTAGATATCATCACGAAATTATTAATATAAGGGATCGTATCGTATGGAAAAAAGAGTTCTTGTAAAATTTTCAGGTGAAGCATTGGCTGGTGATGAGGGTTATGGTATTGATACCCAGATATTAAACTACATCGCTTTAGAGATCAAAGAGTTGGTTGAAGCAGGTGTTGAAGTTGGTATTGTGATTGGTGGAGGAAACATCATTCGAGGTGTGAGTGCTGCTGCTGATGGTATCATTAAGCGAACCAGTGGTGATTATATGGGGATGTTGGCTACGGTAATCAACGGTATTGCGATGCAAGAAGCGTTGGAGCACATTGGGGTTGAAGTGCGATTGCAAAGTGCGATTAAGATGGAACAAATTGCTGAATCATTTATTGTTCGACGTGCAAAACGACATCTTGAAAAAGGTCGAGTGGTGGTGTTCTCAGCGGGTACTGGAAATCCATTTTTTACAACGGATACAGCAGCAACGCTAAGAGCAACGGAAATTGAAGCATCAATGTTGATCAAAGCAACAAAAGTGGATGGGGTATACGATAAAGATCCAATGAAATTTGATGATGCCATTAAGCTTGATGAGATCAGCTATGATGATGCACTCAAAGATCATATTAAAGTGATGGACGATACGGCGATTGCTTTAGCTAAGGACAACAAGTTACCAATTGTCATAGCAAACATGAATGAAAAAGGGAACTTATTGGCCATCTTAAACGGTGATCATAAAAAATGTTCAATAGTAAAATAATTTAAAGGGATAGTATGAGATTAGAAGAAAGAGTTACACAAGCATTAAAAAAAGTAGACAACGACAGATATATTTTATCACTGGCTGTAGGACAGCGTGCAGATGAGTTAAGTAAAGGGGCAAAACCATTGCTTGATGCCAATACTCAACACATGAAATATACAGATATCGCTATTGATGAGATTGCACAAGGTTTATTGTCTATTGAAGGTATGGTACCTAAAAACGACTAAGGTCCAATTAGTATAAAATCACATGGATCTGTTTACACATAATTTAAAATCGGTTACAACAATTGAATCTGCAATAGATCAATTACAGTCACAAATTAACATAACACCACAAATACAAAAGACCTTGGACTTTTGTATCCATGCGCATAAAGATCAAAAACGAAAAAGTGGAGAACCTTATGTGGTGCATCCGATTTTAGTTGCAAGCATCACCGCGCATTTTTCCCATGATGAAAGTATGGTGATGGCAGCATTGCTTCATGATGTGGTTGAAGATACAGCGTATTCCTTGGATTTTGTTAAAGAGGAATACGGTGGAGATGTGGCTGTGATGGTCGATGGTCTTACCAAAATTGTAGAACTGCGTGAAACAGAGCTTAGCCCCTCTTCGTCAAATGAAAAACTGATCACATCAGCATTGACGTTTCGTAAAATGTTATTGGCTTCGATTGATGATGTTCGCGTCTTGGTGGTCAAACTGTGTGATCGATTGCACAACATGCTTACTTTGGATGCGCTTAGTGAACAAAAACAATTGCGTATTTCTGAAGAAACTTTAGTTGTGTACGCACCCATTGCCCACCGGCTTGGTATCTCCACACTTAAAAATTATTTAGAAGATTTATCATTTTTTTATTTGATGCCTCATGATTATTCCGTTATTGATCAATTTGTTAAGAGCAATCAACATACAATACAAGCTACTTTTAATAAATTTATCAGCGACACACAAGATATACTTGAAAAGCAAGGGTACAATAAAAATGACTATCAAATCTTTTCACGAATTAAGCATCATTACTCAATCTATTTAAAAATGCAGAGAAAAGGAACCTCCATTGAAGAGGTTTTGGATCTTATGGCCATACGTATTTTAGTCAAAGAGCCTATTGATTGTTACAATGTTTTAGGGCATATTCACCTGGCGTATAAGCCATTGATTGCACGTTTTAAAGATTATGTTTCTACGCCTAAAGAGAATGGTTATCAAACTTTGCACACGACGGTATTTCATAATTCAACTATCTATGAGGTGCAACTGCGTACTTATGAGATGCATGAGGTTGCGGAGTATGGAATTGCTGCGCATTGGATCTATAAAAATTCTCAAAACTTACAAAGCCCCAATCTAAATTGGTTGCACTCTTTGGAATACAGTAATGATGATATTGAAGAGTTTTATTCCGATGCAAAACAAGATCTGTTTAGTGAAGATATTGTGGTGTACTCACCTAAAGGGGATACATTTACCCTTCCTCGAGGCTCAACGGCTATTGATTTTGCGTATGAGATCCATTCAGACGTGGGGAATCATGCTAATGAGTGCATCATCAACACGATTAAAAAACCACTTTTAACTGAACTAAGAAGCTCCGATGTGGTAGAGATTGTCACTGGAGATATTGCCATTCCAAGATGTTCATGGCTTGAGATGCTTAAAACCTCAAAAGCGATTAAATCAATCAAAATGTTGTGTTCAGGACGACTCAAAGAGATTGATCAAAAAACAGGTGAAAATATTTTAAATACTATATTTTCAAGGTATCGTGAAAATATTATAGAGGGTCGTGATATCTCTGGATTGCATAAGATTCCAAAAACATTGGATTATGCAAAACACATTAAACGAAGCATCGAAAAAGATATACGCCAAAATGATGGTTTGGTTGCACGAATCAAAGTTCAATCACTCAATCTAAAATTGTATAAATTTGATAATCTGATGGTGAATTCAAATTTTGCTATTAATCATATTGAATTTGATCATTGTTGTCATCCTAAAGTGGGTGATGATATTGTTGCTTTTAGAAATGGATCAAATGCTTTTATACATCATAAGATGTGTGATAAAGCATATGAAATGATCAAAAATAAAGAGCAAATGATCTATTGTGCTTGGACTAAAAATAAGTTGTATGAATATAAGATGGTGATTAGTATACCTAGTACCAAAGGTCAATTGGCAAAACTTCTGACGTATATGTCAGGATTAAATTGCTACATTATGGCTGTTGAATATGGGAAAGATAAATATTCATTGATACAGTATTGTGATATCGAATTTGAAATAAATGATAAAAATAAACAAATTGTGCGTTCATTGATTGAAAGAAAAGTAAAAGTAATTGAATTTTTCTCCAAACTAGATGCATACAAATAGGATAAATAATGGAAACAATTGATAGTAAAGTAGAACTGGCACTGCAGGAGATAAACCGCGGTACGGCTGAAATTATTGACAATGAGGCAATTGCTAAACTGGTTAAACGATATTATGAGACGGGTGAAAACTATTATGTAAAAGCAGGATTTGATCCAACGGCTCCGGATTTGCATCTAGGACATACGGTGTTGATTCAAAAATTGGCAACGTTTCAACGCTTTGGTGGAATCGTACAGTTTTTAATAGGAGATTTTACCGCAACCATTGGTGACCCTACAGGAAAAAGTGAAACACGAAAGGTTCTTAGTGCTCAAGATGTTCAAGACAATGCCGTTTCGTATAAAGAACAAGTATTTAAAATCCTTGATGAGAGCAAAACCGAAGTGATGTTTAACTCAAAATGGTTAAATGAATTGGGAACGGCAGGGATGATTGAATTGGCCTCAAACTTGACCGTTGCTCGTATGCTTGAGCGCGATGATTTTGCAAAACGATACGCATCCAATACGCCAATTGCTGTAAGTGAGTTTACCTATCCTTTACTTCAAGGTTACGATTCCGTTGCAATGGGTACTGATATTGAGCTTGGTGGAACGGATCAAAAGTTTAATCTTCTTATGGGAAGAACACTGCAAAAAGCGTACAATGCACGAAAACAACAAGCTGTACTGATGATGCCAATTTTAGAAGGTCTTGATGGTGTTCAAAAGATGAGTAAATCTTTGGGTAACTATATTGGTGTGACGGATGCCCCAAATGATATGTTTGGAAAAGTATTGTCTATTAGTGATGAGCTTATGTGGCGATATTATGAACTTCTTTCAACTAAAAGTCTTAAAAGTATTGAGGAGCTTCAAAAAGGGGTAGAGGATAAGTCACTGCACCCTAAAAAAGTAAAAGATATGTTGGCCATGGAGATCGTTGATCGATTTCATGGTTTGGGATCGGGTGGAATAGCACGTGATGAGTTTACAAAAATTTTTGCTAAAAAAGATATACCTACGGATATGAATCAATTTACATTTGAAGAAGAGATGTGGATATGTCAAGTATTGGTTGATGCACAACTTGTGCCTTCTACTTCACAAGCACGAAGAGATATAAAAGCGGGTGCGGTGAAAATCAATCAGGGTAAAATCAGTGATGATAAAATGAATTTACAAAGTGGTGATTATATCTTACAAAAAGGTAAGAAGAATTTCGCTAGAATAATTATTAATTAATACAAGGGATAGATTTTGAAAATTGGAAAATATGAGATATCAAAACCAATCATCCAGGGTGGAATGGGTGTTGGTGTTAGCTGGGATAAACTTGCAGGAAATGTAAGTCTAGAAGGTGGTTTAGGAGTAGTAAGTGCTGTAGGTACGGGATACTATCAAAACAAAGAGTTTTCTCATAAAAATATTCAAAATAAACCCCATACTGAAGAGAACTTTTATTCGCGTGATGGGTTATTTGCCATCATCCAAAATGCACGAAAAATTTGTGGTGATGCACCATTGGCTGTTAATGCCTTGTATGCATCAAATGATTATGGACGAATTGTGCACGATGCATGTGAAGCTGGAGCCAATATTATTATCACAGGTGCTGGAATTCCAACCAACATGCCTGAATTTACAAAAGATTTTCCCGATGTTGCGTTGATCCCCATTGTTTCGAGTGCACGTGCGTTGAAACTTATTTGTAAAAAGTGGAAACGTTACAACAAACTTCCTGATGCAGTTATTGTTGAAGGACCATTGAGTGGTGGACACCAAGGTTTTAAATACGATGACTGTTTTAAAGAAGAGTTTCAACTTGAAAATATTATTGCACCAGTGATTGAAGAGGCTAAAAACTGGGGAGATATTCCAGTGATTGCTGCAGGTGGTATATGGGATAAAAATGATATTGATCAGTATTTAGAAATGGGTTGCGCTGGAGTACAGATGGCAACACGATTTATAGGAACCTATGAGTGTGATGCCCATGCAAACTTTAAAGCAGTACTTTTAGATGCTAAAGAGGAAAACATTAAACTTCTTAAATCACCTGTTGGACTTCCTGCACGTGGTGTATTGACTCAATTGCAAGAAAATATCAAAAATGAAACAGCTCCAAAAGTAGCGTGTATCTCAAATTGTGTAGCTCCATGTAATCGTGGAGAAGAAGCTAAGGCAGTAGGATATTGTATTGCGGATAGATTAAGTGATGCGTATAATGGAGATGTTGAGAATGGACTGTTTTTTACAGGAGCCAACGGTTATAAACTAGATAAAATCATTAGTGTGAAAGAGTTAATGGATAAGCTAACCAACGGAGAATAATATCGCACGGTTACTTTTTCTCTCTTTATTTCTTTTTAGTTCATTTTTGAGTGCAAGCATCTCTTACGATGAAATTACACAAAAATTTAATCAATCAAAATTAAACTATTTGCGTGCGGTTATTAATAAAAACTTGCCCTCAAAACAGTTCCATCTTAAAGAGGTTATCTCTTATGGAAAAAAACTTGATATTGATGTGAGTAAATATGAAAAAGAGTTGCACAAAAATAAGATCTCTACTTTATTCAACAAAGCATTAAATACCACGCCTAAAACTACGGTAGTCAAAAAAGAGAAATTAATTGAAAAAATACCTAAGAATATTAAAATTAAGAAAATCGAGCCTATTCAAAAAATACCTCAAATAGCCATTGAAAAACAATCTTTAAACATTGAGAGTGTTTATACTCAAGATAATCAGATCATCATAAACTTTGAACGAAATATTGGCAAAAAAGATGTAAAGTTTTTTGAACTTCATTATGCAAAGGTGCATAAAGATATCTACGATATTGTAGGAAATTTTAAAGATGCGCAACCAACAAAGCTTAAAATTAATGGGGTTAATCGTATATACATAAGCCAATATAAACCTAAAATTCTTAGAATTAATTTTACCCATAAAAAAAATTTAAAAACAAGTTATTCAATTGTTGAAAACCAATTAATTTTAACCGTACATAATCCTGATAAAAAAGGGGTAGATGTACATAAAAAATTGTATGATTTTAGACACAGTAAAACCATTGTTTTAGATGCGGGTCATGGTGGAAAAGATCCAGGTGCCGTAAATAAACGATACCTTGAAAAAGATGTGGTCTTAAAAGTAACAAATGAATTGCGTAATATTTTGAAGAAAAGAGGCTACAAAGTTTATCGAACACGGTATAAAGATAAATTTATTTCACTTAAAAATAGAACCAAACTGGCCAATAGAAAAGATGCAAATATTTTTATCTCAATTCATACCAATGCCGCACCAAAAAAAAGGGTCAAAAAAGCCAAAGGGATTGAGACGTTTTTTCTCTCTCCTGCACGAAGTGAACGTGCTAAAAGGGTGGCTGCGCTTGAAAATAAAAGTGATATGAGAAAAATGGATACGTCATCTAAAAAGTCATTTTTATTTATGACCAATCAGACTAAGATTACAGCTTCTCATAAACTCTCTATTGATATACATAGAAACATGCTGTTTAATCTGAATAAAAAATACAAAGGTGTGGTTGATCATGGTGTAAGAGAAGGTCCATTTTGGGTACTTGTTGGTGCGCAGATGCCTTCAGTACTTATAGAACTTGGGTACATAACGCATCCAAGTGAGAGTAAACGATTGGTTAATAAAACCTATCAAACCTACCTAGCAACTGGTATTGCTAATGGTATTGATGAATATTTTCGAAATAATCCTTAATATCTTTTATTAAAGTAATTTGCTTCTTTTTAATAGGGGGTAAGTTATTTAAATTATAAAACTTTGCTTTTGAGTTTTCCCAAGAGAGCAAGTTTTCTTTAAGGGATCCATTTGTAAAATATTGACCCCAATTTGATATATTGTTGATATCAACCAACCAAATACCAATATCTTTATCAGTATTTTTTTGTTCAAAATAGTTTTCTAAATATTTTTTGTCAACATAAATTGAAGATTCCTCTTCAAACTCCCTTAATGCTGTTTGAATACTGCTCTCTTTATTTTCACTCACCCCTTTTAGTAGACCCCATTTAAGCTCACTTTTTACCGACTTGCACAGTAAAATTTCAATATTTTTTTTATTGATTACCCTATATAAACAAATCCCAAATGCGGTTATTTTTTTCATGATGATGTACGTATCCTTAAAAGAAGAGGAGTGCTTGCATAAAGTAGTGCAAGAGGTAACAATACAGCAATTTCTGCAGTGATGACATCTCCCATGGAGAGTTTAAACAGCATGAAAAAGATTCCCCAAACAACTAATGTAGTAAAAATACTAACCGCTGTAAAACGTGCGGTATTGAAAAATCGACTGGATACCCCTATAAATGCAAAAAACAAAATGATTAAAGGTAAAACAATAAAATATGAAAAGAGTTGGTAATACAACGATGCTTTTATTTTATTGGTATTGACCCCTTGCTTATCTAATAATTGAAGTGCTTTATACGCATCAAGAATCGAAAAATTTGATTTGGTGTCGTACACATTGTTAAGTATTTTGGGATTAAACCCCTCTAAGGTATCAAGAAATTTTTCATATCGTATACTGATGGCACTCTCATCCCAACCGATATTGGATGGTTTAGTGATAATTTTTGCATCTACTACATACCATTTGTTGTTTTGATAGTGAGCACTTTTTGCAATAATACTTTGTTCGATGTCGTTATCTTTGATTTTAAAAATATGTATATCTTGGGCTTTTTTTTCTAAAGGATGAAGCTTTTTAAAATAGATAAAATAATTGTTGTATTTTAAAAATAGATTTGATTTTGTATTGGTAAAATACATCCCTTTTATAATTTTACTTTTTTGTTCATAAGCATAGGCTAAAGGAGTCATTTGCAAGGATATAAAAGCTATTAAGATTGCTGTTGAGATAAAAACTACAGGCATGTAAATCATTTTTTTACTGCTTCCTAGAGAAAAAGAAGCAACCAATTCATTGTGACGTACAAGATATACAAGTGTCGTGATCCATGCAAAAATGATGGAGATAGGTAGAGTGATACTTAACGTGAAAAAAGCATTATACAGTATATACAGCAGTTGTAGGTTTGCTGAGTTAGGAAGTTCTTTGAAGTTTTGCATCAAATCGATACCAACAAAAAACAGTTCTAAAGACAAAAGTATAATAAAAAAATATTTTAAAAACTTTTTTAAAATATATTGAGTAAGTATGCTCATAGCTTCTTCGTGTATTTGGATTTTACCTCTATTAAATCTTCACTTTTTAAAGCTTCAATGGATTTAATGGTATGTAAAATAATATCATTTATTTTATCAAATTCCTCTTGGGAGAATCTTGATAAAACAAAATTTGCAACATCTTGTTTATTTTGTGGTTTTCCAATGCCCAATCGAACACGTATATAATCTTTGCCCAAATGGCTATCAATAGAACGAAGTCCATTATGACCACCGTGCCCACCACCAACTTTAAACTTAATAGTACCAAAAGGAAGATCAAGATCATCGTGTATGACGATAATATTTTCTATAGGAATATTGTAATAATTGGCAATTGATCCAAGTGATTCACCTGAAAGATTCATGTAAGTTTGTGGTTTTACGTATAAAGTGTTGAGTGATTTTTCAACCGTTGCTTTGAAGTTTGATCTGTTTATATTTGTAGTGTTTAGGCTTTTGGTCATCTCATCGATAACCATAAAACCTATATTGTGGCGTGTTTGTGAATATTTCTCACCAGGATTACCAAGTCCTGCTATTAAATACATTATTTAACTTTAACAACACCAATTACTGGAACTCGTGAATCCAAGAAACACTCAACACCAGCTGGCATTTCGATATCTCGAATAAGAATGTTATCACCAGTGTTTAAATTGTCAACATTAAAATGAAATGATTGTGGTAAATTTTCAATTGTACATTTAACTGGAACTCTTTTTCTATGAAAAGCAAAAAGACCTTTGTTTTTAACACCTATTGGAGTACCTTCAACCGTTACAGGAACTCTGTACGTAGATCGAACACCTGGTTGTGCTACCATCATGTCAACATGAATCAATTGATTTGTCAATGGATCTTTTTGGTACTCTTGGATTACAACTTTAAGTTGTTTGTCTCCCACTTTTACATCAAATGCAATTCCCTCTTTTTTCTTCATAAATCTAATGAAGTCATTTGTTTTGAACGCAGCGTGTACGTTTTGTAAACCTTTACCATAAATGTTAGCAATTAGATAACCATCTCGTCGGTATGATTTTGTTGCTTGTTTTACGATACTATCTCTAAGTATTCCTTCTAACATTTTGTTTCCTTTTATTAATTTGAACCGCGATTTTACTCAAAATCTAATTAAGATTTGTTTAAATAAGAACAAAAAGGTTATTATGATAGAATCTTTTTCCAATTTTAATAAAAAATAACCCAAAGGACGTCTTTGAAAAATATAGTGTTTGCATTGTTTATTGTCTTTTTCATGATTGAGTTAAATGCAAAACAGATTAAACCAGCATTTGTATTTAAATCCAAAGGTTTCGTCAATGATTTTGTTTTTGATGCTGGAAAAATATACGTTGCCAATGATGAAGGGTCGGTTGAGATATTTGATTTAAGTACTCGAAAACGTATTGATGAAATTTTCATTGATCCTATTTTTACGACCAAGCAGGTTTGGAAAAATGTTAAAATTCTGAGTGTTGATCGATACAATGGAAAAACACTTATGGTTAGTACCAGTAAAGGTGCGTATCGAAATGTTTGGCTTCATGATGGTAAAAAGATGAAACATATTGTAAAACTTGATGATAAAATCTCCATTAAAGAGGCACGTTTTATTGAAGATGGGAAGTTTATCTTTGGAACCTTAAGTTATGAGATGATTTTATACAATACCTCAGACAATTACAACACCTATAAAAGTCATATAGAGCAAAGTTCTTTTTCAGATTTAGAGCTTAGTGAAGATAAAAAAACGATGATTACCGCATCTGAGAGTGGGATTATCACTGTTATGAAC
>JAYEFX010000309.1:0-19271 GCA_034658775.1 Campylobacterota bacterium | reverse complement strand
AATCGCTTCTTCTGTCAATTCTGTAATTGATACATCCATTTTTTTACCAGCTAAGATAATTCCACCAATCATTGCTACAAGTAACATAACCGCAGCAACTTCAAAGGGTACTAAATATTTTGTAAATAAAACCAATCCAACATCTTGAATATTTCCATACTCAGGATGTACAGGATAAAATACTTGTGCATTTGCTCCAATCATTGGTCCAGCAAACATCAGAACAATAACCAACGCAACCATTCCTGTTAAGAAAAATGCTAATTTTGGATTAGCAACATTCTCTTTAACCTCTGCAATCGTATCAAAAAACATCATACCAAATGCGTATAAGGCCATTACAGCTCCTGTGTACACAACAATTTGCACAACACCTAAGAAATCTGCATCCAACATAAAGAAAAATGCCGATATAAAAATCATCCCTGCTGCTAGAGAACTTAATGCATACAATGCGTTATTTGAAAACACAGTGATACAAAACATTGCAATTGTTAAAAATGCAAACAGATAAAATGCTACTACTTCAAACATCCCAACTCCTCTAATATGCCAACGGCGTTTGTTTGATTTTTTCATCTGCATCAGGTGATACAGCTCCAAAACCTTCGTACTCTTGTTGAGAACCTAAAAAGTCAAGTGGCGTTAACAGATCATCTTTAAGAACAAAATGCGCTCGTTGTTCACTTGCATTTTCATATCTACCACCATGTACAATTGCTAACTCTGGACACACTTCTGCACAATAACCACAGAAAATACAACGACCTAGATTGATACTGTACTCAACTACTTCTTTTCGTGAATCTTCATCGATAACCGTATCCATCTTAATACAATTAGCGATACAAATTTTTTCACATAAACCACATCCAATACATCGGTTTGTACCACTTTCAAGAAGTCCTAAAAGTTTATGCACGGCTCTGTATCGTGGAGAAATTGGTAATTTTTCCAATGGATATTTGACCGTATGCATACCATCATTAAACAATGCTTCTTTCATGATTTGAAAAGTGATTTTTAATCCACCCCACAGTTCACCTTTAATTGATCGAGAAAGGACTTGTTTAAACTCTTCCCAACCCGTTTTAGGATACTGCTCAATATCCATGAAAACGTAGTTTTGAGTTCCTACATTTCTATCTTTTAATTCTTTAAAACTCATCCATTTCCTCCTATTTCAACATCATAATTACAATACCAGTAACAATGATATTGATAAATGCTAATGGCATTAATATTTTCCAACATAACCACATCAACTGATCTGGTCGTACATGTGGCCAAGAAGCTCTTGTCCATAAGAATAAGAAAATTAAAAATCCAACTTTTAATAAAATAGCCAATCCACCAGGGATAAACCATAAGTCGTTAAATCCACCCAAGAACAACAATGAAACCAAGAATGAAACAGTAAATAAGTTGGCGTATTCTCCAATAAAGAACATCCCCCATCTCATACCAGAATACTCTGTTGCATATCCTGCAACAACTTCTGCTTCATGCTCAAGTAGATCAAATGGCGTTCTGTTGGTTTCGGCATATCCTGCAATCAAGAACAAGAAAAATGCCAACGGTTGTTGCCAAATAAGCCAGTCACTTACTCCACCCGTTTGAAAGTTATTAATATCAATTAACGATAAACTTCCTACTAACATTAATGGTGCCAATATCGATAATCCTGTTACAACTTCATATGAAAGCAACTGAATTGCTGTACGTGCTCCACCAAGAAGTGACCATTTATTTGCCGATGCCATACCACCTAATAGTGGTCCATACAATCCTGATCCCATCACACCCAATACAAATAACAATCCAACATTGATATCGGATATAATTGGTCGTACCGTGTATCCAAACATCTCAAATTCTGGAAAGAATGGGATGGCACTCATTGCAATAAATGCCGTTGCCGCAGTAATTACAGGTGCAATCTTAAATATTGGTTTAATAGCATGCTGTGGTACAAAGTCCTCTTTGGTAAAAAGTTTTGCTCCATCACATAAAATTTGAATCAAACCAAAAGGTCCTACATGCGTAGGTCCCAATCGTCTTTGCATAAATGCTAAAATCTTTCGTTCAATATATGTAGTAAACCCTGCTAAAGCTGAGAATATTGTAAGAACTACAACAACTTTAACTATGGTTTCTATAATAATACTTGTCTCCATATTTACACCTTCTTAATTTTTGCTTGCTGGTATCGATACCCATCAAACAGTTTTCTTGTTGCTATGGTATTGTCAAATGTTGAAACATATCCAATCTCACCAGCAATTTGATTATCAATAACCACATCTAAAGTAAATGTTTGATCATTTGCCTCAATTTGTACTTTATCATCAGCAGTTACTTCAAGTTTTGCTGCCATATCCACACTTACATAATAAGCAGTTTTTTCGTTAAGTTCATGTGCTTTTTGAGTAAACTCATTAAATTGATTAATTGGATTCGCTCGATAAATAATTGTTGATTGAGCATCAAAAGAGTTATTTTGAGTAATTTTTTCAACCGTATCATCATTTGTACCTTGACTTGTTGAAAGTAAATATCCACGATGTTCACTAAAATCATTGGCATAATGGTTATCCAAATCATCAAAAGCAATTGCTGCATAACCTTTTTCTAATGGTAAGCAAGCTGTATAATCAACCGTCAATCTAGTTCTTAGTCCCAATTCATTTGCAATATCATTAAGCTCATAACCATTGTATGGTAAAGCTGCATTGGTTGGAACCAAACGTTTATTAATATTGGTAAATGTACCCTCTTGTTGATTTAATGCTGGCATGTCAAGATCACCCGTTCCAAGTGCATGAAGTACATAATCTCCACTGTGGTTGTATCCAATAGAATAACTTCCAGCTGCATCATCTAAATCACAAATCAAACTTACACCCAAAGTATTGGTTTGTGTTGGGATAATCACTACTTTAAATTGAGTATATCGACTAATCAATCCAGCAAGTTTTGCAATGTTTGCACTGTTTGTACTGCTAATACAATCTTCACCAACAATGATAGAGTAAGTATCTTTCTTAGCCAACATCGCTTCAATAGTTACAAGTAATTCCTCATCGCTTCCAATCATATCAAGCAGTTGCGTGTAGGTATATTCTACTTCCGTACTTACTTTTTTAGGAACAATTTTTTTAACCTCTTTTTCTTCACCCGTTTCTTCATCTTTTACCATCTCGACAATCGTTTCTTTGATGGTTTCGGTTACGGTTTTAGTACGGGTTTGACGCATTGAGTTTAAATACTCTTCAACATCTTTAGGTAAATCATTTCCAAATTGATCAAGTACAAAATATAATATTGCCTCTTCAGCCCCAACATTATGAGCAATGGTTTCAATGGTTTTACCTTTTTTACCAAACCCTTCAACAATAGGATCAGCAACAGGATGGAAATACAATCCTGCACCTTTGTTCATGCTAATTGCATTGTTAAATGCATAGCGTACTGAATGTGCATCAGTTTTAAGCATTGAACCTACTGAAACAACAAAGTTACTGTTGTGAATATCATCCAGATCTCCACTGTAAAAATTTGTTCCTGCAGTAGCGCTGTAATTATCCATAAAAGATTTAAAAGCACTCGCATCACTGTTTACCAATTTATACCCATGCTCTTGCTTTAATTTTTGTAAAATCAATGCTTCTTCATTGCTGATGTATGAAGTGAATTTAATCGTATCGGCTTTTTTAAATGCTGCAATCGTATTTTCAAAAGCCGTTTCATCTTTAGCTTCTACTTTATTTTCAAAATCATAACCAAATCGTGCTGCTCCACATAATGAAGCATAATGTGATTCATTGGTCACACGGTAGATTTTTTTATCTTGGTTGTTTTCAACACTCTCATGTTTGACTTCATAATACATCAATGCACAATCTGAACTGTGTGGATTGGATGCAGGAATTTTTGTTAATTCCCAAGCATTTGAAGTGTATTGGAAATCCGTACTAACCAATGCTCCAACTGGACAAACAGCAATACATTCACCACAATCTGTACATTTATCTTCTTCAAAACCAATCAATGATTTATTCAGTTTGTTCCACATTGCGTATGCATCTTTTGGCATGTTTGCTTTATAATCTTTATCTAAAGGATCTGCACCACGTTTTACTGTTGAAAGCGCATTTGATCCAATCATATCCTTACAAACCGTCACACACTTTTCACAAACGATACATAAACCTGGATCGTAATTCATCACTCCCCAGTTTGTTGTTGGTCGATTTACATCTCGTACAGCTTGGTTCTGTGCATCCACACCCATGTAAAGTGTGTAGTTTTGAAGTTCACATTCTCCACTTTGATCACACACTCCACATTGCAATGGATGGTTTACGTCGTAAACTTCCATAATTGCTTTACGTTCTGTTTCTATGTTTTGGGTACTTGTTGTGATGTTCATTCCATCTTTAGCTTTGGCATTACAAGCATACACTTGTTTTCCATCAGCTTCTACCAAACAAAGTCTACAAGCCAGTGTTGGTGTACATTTGCTTAAATAACAAATTGCTGGTACAAATATATCGTTTGCACGTGCTACATTAAGAAGGAATTCACCCTCTTGAGTAGCACAAGGCTTGCCATCAATTGTTATTGTAATTTCATTACTCATCACTCTTCACCTTTTCAATCTTCACTTGTTTATATCTATAACCTGAGGGTATCGCATCGTCACTTAATCCATCATCAAAGGTTGGATAAAGGGCAACTGTACCTTTTATGGTTGTATCAATTTTAAACATTTTTGTGGTTATCTTGTCATTATAAATTATATTGACTTTGTCCCCTGCTGCAATTTTTGCTGCTTTTGCAAATGAGGCACTTCCTCTTAAATGAGAGTCTGCTTTTAGCCATTCTGATTGTGCAGTGGATTTGTTAAATTGATGCAATGGTTCACAACGATAAATCACTGATCCATCATACGCCTTAATCTCATCCAATTCTTCCAAGATTGACGTTGATTGATTGGATTCACTTGTGCATGTGTCTAAATAGTAACCACGCTTATCGACACCTGCATTTGTATATCCTGAATCCAATGCATCAAATTCAATTGCTTTAAACCCCTTACTTACAGGTAAGCTTGCAGTATAATCAATTGTATTAACCTTAGTACTGGTTAAAATTTTATTTGCTACATCATTTAAACAATATCCATCAAAATCTAACGCTACATTTGAGTTTACAACATGCTTATTAATGCTTACAAATGTTCCCTCTTGCTGATTTAATGCAGGAAGGTTCAAATCCGCTGCTTCATGATTGCTCATCATAAAATCTGCTTTTTCATTGTATCCTACTGTTTTTCCAGATGTTTGAGCATCCAAATCACAAATCAAACTCACCCCTAATGTATTGGTTTGAGAAGGGGCAATCACTACTTTAAAATCAGAGAATTGTTCAATTAAACCAACCAATTTACCAATATTGTTTGCTTTTTTATGTCCAAACAGATCGGTTCCTACAACTAAGGTTTTGTTCTTACGACGGAGCAATTTCTTCACCATCAATTCAAGTTCCTCTTCACCCACATTGGTTTCAGCACTCAAATATCCTAAATCCATCTCATCAAAATATGCTTTAAGTTCATCGTTTCCATTTTGAATCAAATATTTTGCCATCAATGCAACAACACTCTCTTCACTACCCACTTCATATTTTACAAATTGGGTGTATTTGTTTTTGAGTTGCTCATCATCAATTGGATGCATGTAGATAAATTCTGCACGTTGTTTTTTTGTTGCCATGTTCAGATGATATTTTACACCAGGATTGTCTCGTGAAATACGAGATCCCAACATAATCACATAATCCGATTGCTCGACATCATTTAGGTCACCACTGTACAGATGCGTTCCTGTCACTGCTGTATATCCATTTATAAATTGCTGATAGTTGTACGCATCCTCATTGACGAGTTTAATTCCCAATTGTTCTTTTAAACTTTGTAAAATTTGTGCTTCTTCATTGCTAATGTATGAGTTAAATTTAATTGCATCTGCGTTTATTATTGCTTCAACGGCTGCATTAAGTGCATTTTCATCTTTACCCGTATTGATATTTTCAAAATTAAATCCAAATCGTCCTGCACCACATAAAGATGCAAATTCAAAGTCATTTTTAACACGCATAATTTTTGTACTGTACACATTATCTTTACGTACAGTTTTTACATCATAATACAAGGCACATCCACTACTACAATGAGCACATGAGGAGGGTACTTGTTGTGATTCCCAAGCATTGCTTGAGTATTTGTAATCCGTTGATACCAATGCTCCAACAGGACATACCGAGATACAATCCCCACATTGTTCACAACGACTCATCTTAATATCAATGGTTGAGTTGTAACCACCAGGTTTGATGTACAATGCAGTAGATCCAATCACTTCATTGCACGTATGCACACATTTTTCACACATAATACAAAGACTTGGGTCGTAACTCAATACTCCCCATTTTTTATCTTTACGTTTTTGATCTTTAGTGGTAAACTCTTGCGAATCAACTTTAAACTCTAAAGTTTTATTTTGAAGATCACATTCACCACTTTTATCACATACACCACATTGCAATGGATGATTTACATCGTAGGCTTTCATTGTATTTTGACGATGCCTAAACAGCTCATCATTATTTGTGGTAATCACCGCACCATTAACTGCTTTTTCTTGACAACTTAATACATGACCCTCTACACCTTCAACATCTACCACACACATTCTACATGATGCAATTGGTGATACTTTAGTTAAGTAACACATGGTTGGGATATAGATATCATTAGCACGTGCAATCTCTAAGATTGTTTGACCATAAATACCTTCGCACTGTTTACCATCAATGGTAATCAGAAGTTCTTTTCCTCGATGAATTATTCGTTCACTCATACTGCCACCATCCCGATGTAATAACATCTCATGCAACGTTCAGCTTCAGCTTGTGCTTCTTGTGCCGTAAATCCAAAGTTTACCTCTTCATTATTATGCTTTCGTACTTCTGTTGGCAATTTTTCACTCTCTTCTCGAGGAATTCCTGGCATCCATCCAGTGATTTTTTCTTTCTTATTATATACTTTGAGTCGATTAAAATGATCTTCCATAATCTCATCGTCCAATAATGAGATCTCACCATCATAGATGTATCGAGACATTACAGATGCAGCTCGTTTGGCTTGACCAACTGCATTTACAATAGTCATTGGTCCATATTCACAATCTCCAGCAGCAAAAATACCTTTTCGACTGGTCATATAATCTTTACCATTGGTCTGAATAGAGTTCCACGATGTCATCTCCAATTCCCAATCATCTGGTAATATTTGAGTATCAAGAGCTTGTGAAACAGCGGGTATAACATAATCACAATCGATGTTCATCTGGGCACCTTCAATCTTAACCAATTGAGCACGTCCACCATCTGGGTCTGGTACCAATTCATAACGATCAACAATAACGCCTGTAATGACACCATTATCATCAATAATTTCGTTAATTGCACTGTGAAAAATAAACTCTACACCCTCTTCAACAGCTTCGGTGTATTCCTCTAACGTTGTGTTTCGAATAATTGTTTTTTCATCTCGTCGATAAAGCATAACAACACGTTTTGCTCCTTCTCGAATAGAACAACGAACTACATCCATTGAGGTAAATCCACCACCAACACAAACAACTGTTTTATCTTTTAACTCATTTGAAGCGGGGCTTCCTATGTCGTATTTATGCCATAGGTTTACTTTATCAAGCATCTCAATTGCTCCCCAGTAACCTTTAAAAGATGGATCCTCATTATTACAACGAATTTTTTTAGATAATCGTGCACCAAAGCCTAACATTGTTGCATCATACTCTTCTTCAATCTCTTTGAGCCTATCTGCATTTACACGGTGGTTTGTTACAACCGTTACAGTAGGTAGATCCGTTACCAATTTTATATCTTGATTGTATTTATCAATTGGCATTCGATATTCAGGAACACCAACAGCTACTTCTCCACCAAGAACGGGTAACTCTTCATAAATAGTAACAGCAATCCCATCAAGTCCAAGATAATATGCAGCGGTCAATCCTGCTGGTCCTGCACCAATAATAGCTATTTTCTTTCCATCATTACGAGGCTTAGCTACTTTTTGAGGATGAAACCATGGCAATTCATGATCCGTCTCATAATCAGCACCCATTCGCTTGAGTTCCATAATCGATACGGCATCATCCAGATTTGCTCTTCGACAAGCATCTTCACATGGATGCGGGCAAACACGACCACAGGTATGTGAAAGCGGCATTGTTTGCCGTGTTGATTGAAGAGAAGCTTCAAAGTTTAGATCTCGAACACCCTCAATATAGCCAGGGATATCCACATGACTTGGACACATATCTGTACACGGTGCTGTTACATTAGCGATGTACTTATCTGTATCTTTATCATACCATGGTGACTTTTGTTGTTTTGTAATGCATTCTAAAAATTGATACTCAAAATGTTCCATCATCTGCAACAATGGCACGGGTACCGTTTTACCAATTTCACACTTACTTGTACTGGTCATGGTTGAAGAGATTTCACGTAAATGATCCAGATCACTCAATGTTCCTTCACCTCGTCCAATTTTATCCATTACATCGTATAAAATTCGTCCACCCCAACGCCCTGGAGCACAACGCCCACACGCTTCAGAATATTCTTGATATTGTCGAGCATAATTAATAGCTAATTTTACAACATCCACATCCTCTTCAAACAGTGCAAAACCATCCCAACCTACAAAAGCTTTGGTTTGGTTATCTGCATCAAAAGATGCTGGCAATTTGGCACTAGCTTCATTCCACTCGTCGAGATTTACTCCACGATTGTCGATCACTTCACCTTGCCACGTACTAAAAAACACTTTAGACATACTACGCTTCTTGCTCTTCTTCTACAATTTGCTCAGCAGGTGCTGTTTTTTTAATAACCACTGTCCAATCTACTTCATTAAACTTTAATGAGTTCATCAGTGTGTATTTGTTTTCTTTTACCAAATCTGCAGTTTTTTGAACAGCTGTAAAATCTCCAATTTCAAATAGAAAAATTCCATTTTCATTTTCTTGTACATCTTTATCCATCAATTCAAACATTTTATCGTAGAAATTTTCTTTTAATGGTCTTAAATCATATCTTTTCATTTTTGCCCCTTACCTATCAATCTCACCAAATACAATGTTTAAGTTACCAATAATTGCAACAACATCGGCTAACTGATGTCCTGGTAATAATTCTTGTAAAATTGCTGTATGCTGGAAGCTTGGTGCTCGCACTTTTAATTTATATGGATACGGTGATCCATCTGAAACCACTAAATATCCCAATTCACCTTTTGGTGATTCGGTTGCTACATATACTTCACCTCGTGGTGGTCGCATACCTTGTGTTACTAAAACAAAATGTTGCATCAAAGAGTAATTTTGTGTCATCATCTCCTCTTTTGTACACGAGATAAACTCAGGAGAGTGAGCCATTAGTTGACATTCACTTTCATTGTACATAGGGATTAATTGTTTTAAAATTTTCATTGTTTCATGCATCTCAGCCATGTAACACTTATAACGACCGTAACAATCACCTGTAGTAGCAACTGGAATATCAAAATCCAACTCAGGATATAAACCATAAGGCATCTCTTTTCTAAGATCCCATTTTACTCCAGCTCCTCGTAAAACAATACCGGTTTGCGCCCATGACTTTGCCATTTTTGCATCAATGGTACCTACATTTTCAAGTCTCATTTTCCAGATTCTATTTTGAGTAAGCAGTCCCTCATAAACGTCAATTTGTTCAGTTAAAATAACCATGAAATCTTCAAGTTGTTTTGTCCAACCAGCAGGTAGATCCAATGGAACCCCACCAATTCGTACGGCACTATGAGTTAGACGAGCTCCACAATAATCTTCCATAAGATCCATTGCAAATTCTCTTTCTCTAAATGCATAAAGGAATACCGACATTGCTCCAACATCCAGTGCATGTGTTGCCAGCCAGAACAGATGAGAGATCAATCGATTGATCTCCAATAGCATTGTTCGAATAATTTCAGCACGTCGTGGAACTTCAACACCAATAAGTTTTTCAATTGCTAAGGCATAACCGTAGTTATTTGAAGTAGACGCAATATAATCAAGTCTATCTGTTGTAGGTAAGAACTCATTGTACATCATGTTCTCACCCATCTTTTCAACACCTCGGTGAAGGTACCCAATATCTGGAACGGCTTTAGTAATCTCTTCCCCTTGAATCTCAAGAATAAGTCGTAACTGTCCATGCGCTGATGGATGTTGTGGTCCAAAGTTTACCACCATTGTATTGTCTACTTTATCAAATGATAAATTCTCAAAAAATGGTTTTAGTTTATTTTTTACTTGCACAAGCTCTCCTTATCTTCGTTTTTCAAGTGTAACACTTGTATTTTCGTCAAACTCTTGTACTAATCGTTTACCAAATAATTGTACACCCTCTTCTTCTTGATAAGCCAAAGGTGTATGTTCTGGCTCTTTACCATCTGTAATATCCACACCGTAAGGTACTTCATGACCCAGTCGTGAAAATCTTTGAGTATCGTATCTATCTACAGCCGCTTGATCTCTGATCTCTGGTCCAATAACATCTCGTGCTTCTTTACCAAAAATTTTATCAACTTCATACCATTGTGCCGCTTCATCACCAATCATTGGATATGTTTTAAGAAGTGGATGATCATTCCAATCATCTGGCATAATTAATCGCTTCATGTAATGGTGATTTTTTACTGTCACACCATACATATCAAACATCTCTCGTTCTGCCCAATCTGCAGACATGTATAAAGAGGTAACCGAATCAATTGCTTGATTTTGTTTGATAAATGCTTTGATTCTCATTCGTTTATGTTTAGATGTAGAAAGCAATTCATAAACAATCTCAAATCCACCACGATCAGCAATATAATCAACTGCTGTAATCTCCATTAAGAAGTCATAACATAATACATCACGAACATGCGTCAATGTCTTCATAATTGTTTGAGGTTCAATCACCATCACAAGATGATCAAGTTCAATGTATGCTTCACTCACATCCACAACTTTAGTTAAACTACTGTGATCATTACTCAAAGTAGGATCATTATAGATTGATTCTCGTGTTAATTGAGGTGTAACATAAAATCGATCATTATAATACGACTTTTTTTGTACATCTTTTTTGGGAGTATATTGTCTCATTATACCAACCTTTTTGGTTTTTGAGCTTGCCCTGCAGGCTCTCTTCTAATCTTCTTCTGCAACATCATCAATGCATATTGAAGTGTTTCAGGTCGTGGTGCACATCCTGGAAGATAAATATCAACAGGAACTACTCGATCAATTCCTTGAACCGTTGCGTAGGTATTAAACATTCCACCTGTGTTTGCACATGATCCCATTGAGATAACCCATTTTGGATCAGGCATTTGATCATACAGTCGTCGCATAAACTCTGCATGTTTTTTAGTCAATGTCCCTGCTGCAACAATCACATCAGATTGACGAGGCGAGGCTCTAAAAATTGTTCCCATACGGTCAAAATCGTATCGAGAAGCTCCAGAAGCCATCATCTCAATCGCACAACATGCCAATCCATACGTCATAGGCCAAAGTGAGTTACTTCGCCCAAAATTAACAACCTTATCGATTGTTGTTAGAGCAATAGGTGCTCCCCCATCTTGTAAATAATTTACTTTATGCTGTGCCATTCAAGCGCTCCTTTTTTCCATGCATAGATAAAACCAATGGTAAGTAATACGATGAATAAGATCATCTCAATAAAACCAAACCATCCTAAGACTTTAAAGTCAACTGCCCAAGGAAACATAAAGATAATCTCTACATCAAACAAGATAAATAACAGTGCCATTAAGTAGAACTGTACCGATATTGTATTTGGTTGTTTTGTTACTTCTGGTCCACATTCGTAGATTGTACATTTTAACTTTTCGGTATCCATTCGTGCAAGTTTCTTACTTACAAACCTTGATAACATCGTTGTTGCTGTAAATGCACCAAACGTCAAAACAAACATTACAAACGCACCGAAATACGGATGTGCAAACTCCATATGAGTCATATTTTCCCCTTTAAATATCTTTAAAAAGCCGACAATCATCGACTATAATTGGATAAATGTTATCTAAATGTATATGAATTACTTCTTAGTGTAATTTTTGCTATAAGTTTATCTAATTTTTATGTCACAAAAAGAAACAATAGGTATAATTAGTGTATGAAAATACTTGTATCTGCTCTAGAAACCTCAGCCAATGTTCATCTAAAAGAGTTACTTAAACATCTTCCAAAGGATGTTGAATTATCTGGAATTTTTGATAAAAATATGGGAGATCCAAACTATGACCTCTCATCGTTAGCCATCATGGGCTTTGTTGATGCACTAAAGCGGTTACCATTTTTTTTAAAACTCAAAAATGAAATGGTTACTTTGAGTAACGATGTAGATAAAGTTCTATTAATTGATTCTTCAGGATTTAATCTTCCACTGGCCAAAGCGATCAAAAAAAAGTATCCCAATAAGCAAATTATATATTATATCCTACCACAAGCTTGGGTTTGGAAGAAAGGTCGTGTGCAAAAACTGGAACAATATTGTGATAAACTTTGTTCCATCATCCCTTTTGAACAAGAGATGTACACGCATAAAAATAAGATATCCTATGTTGGACACCCTTTATTGGACGAGATAGATCTATTTAAAAAAGATCTTTCCAAAAACAACACCATTGCATTTTTGCCAGGAAGTAGAAAAACAGAGATTAAAAACCTTATGCCCATCTATAAAGAGGTGATCAAACAACTGCCTCAAAAAGCTATTTTAGTCATCCCTGCACATTTTACAAATGATTATATTGAAGAGGTATATGGAGACATTAGCGCATTTGAGATATCCAATGATACGCATCAAACACTCATAGATGTTGATTTCGCATTTATTTGCAGCGGTACGGCTACACTTGAAGCAGCCCTTATTGGGACACCTTTTATATTGTGTTACATTGCAAAAAAGTTTGATTATTTCATTGGCAATATCGTCGTTAAGCTTCCTTTTGTAGGCTTGGCAAATATTTTCTTTGATAAGATGGGAAAACCCGCCATGCATTATGAACTGTTGCAAGATCAAGTTACGGTTCAAAATGTTCTCAATGCCTATGAAAAAACAGATAAAGATCTATTTTTACAACACAGTGTTGTGTTGCGACACTATTTAAAAAACGGCAGCTCACAAAATGTTGCAAACTGCCTTTTGAACTAATATAAAATTCTATTTATCAGAGATATCGATATCAATACCCCTGTTTAAAAGTTCGGTTTGCCGTATCCCTAAATAGTCTAAAAAGATGGTGTATTGATTATAAAATCCACCACTAACGTATCGAAATACCTCTTTAAAGTGAAAGCTGTACAACAGCGCATCAATACGGATAACCTCTTTTTGTGCATCAAATAAAACAATTCCTGGGCGATAATCAAGTTTTAGCTCTTCTGCCCATTTTTTAGGTGTAGTTTGCTCCCCTTTTGGATTAATTATTATCTCATTAGAAGATGCATTAAGTTGTACTACTGTAAATTTTGACAACTCTTTTTTTACCTCTTCATTTTTCAATGTTACATTGTGAAGATAAGAACATTGCGTGCACCCACCATCTTCAAAAATAACTGCTAAGGGTTGAGTCACGGACGATAAATCACTAACTTTAGAAAACAGCTTATTCTGCGTAAGTTTGTATAAGGTTTTATCTTTGGCCTTTTCTAAATACTTAGTCAAGGTCATATCAACATAACTTTTACTCTCTACATAATTCAAAATATGTTGAAAGTTTTTACTTGAACGATAACCATTTATTCTAACCACTACTTCATTTTTATCATTTAAAAATAAAACAGTTGGAGTATATTGTACTTTTAAATATTTTGCATATTCTTTTTCAGTCAAAGTAAGATTTTCATTGATAGCAATCTCTCTACTTCCTTTAATATTGATCCCTATGACATCAAAGTTTTTTTGTATAAACGTTTTTACGCTGGAATCTTTTTCAAAACTGTCGTGCAATAGCTTTGTACAATATGGGCAGGCATCTAAAGTAAGAAACAACATCACGTGTTTATTACTTTCTCCGGCTTCTTCAATATCTTCTTGAAGATCAAGAAAACTCTCCTTAAACCATTCTGGCATCTCATGCATTTGGGCACCACTAACTTTGCCAGTGACTGCATATAAGCTTGTCGTTACAAATCCAAATATCATCAATATTGCTAAGACTTTTTTATACGTTTTTTTCATGTTATTACTCCTGTAAAAAATATTTTAACATAAGTAATACTAATTTTATGCTAAATAAATTTAAATCTGTAAATTTGGTCTAATCCTATCCTAATTCTTTTTTAGATATACTAATTACCTTAAAAATTATGAGGATTATTAATATGTTAGATGTAGTACAAATTCAAGAGATATTACCACACCGATATCCATTTTTATTGGTGGACAGAATTACTGAGATGGATGAAGGTAAAAGCATTGTTGGATACAAGAATGTTTCTATTAGCGAACCTGTATTTGAAGGGCATTTCCCTGGTCATCCAATATACCCAGGAGTTATGATCCTTGAAGGTATGGCACAAGCGGGTGGGATTTTAGCACTTAAAAGCTCAGGACTTACAGATGAAGAGATTAAAAACAAAGTGATCTATTTTATGAGTATTGATGGAGCTAAATTTAGAAAACCCGTTAAACCTGGTGATAAATTAGAATACCGCATTGACGTACTTAAGCTGAGAAAAACACTTATTGTTTTAGGTGGAAAAGCATACATTGATGGTGAACTAGCAGCCGAAGCAGAACTTAAAGCTATGGTTGTAGATAAGTAATCTGTCATGAGCAATGTTCATAAAACAGCCATCATTGAAGATGGTGCAGTTATTGGTGATAATGTAAGCATTGGTGCTTTTACCATTATTGGTGCACACGTTAGTATTGGTGAAGGAACCACCGTAGGTTCCCATTGTGTAATAGAGGGTAAAACTACTATTGGGACAAACAATACAATTTTTTCACATGCTGCACTAGGAACCATCCCTCAAGATCTAAAGTTTGATGGGGAAGAGGTTGAGCTTATTATCGGAAATGATAATACCATTCGAGAATTTACACTGTTTAATCCAGGAACTATTGGTGGTGGATCAAAAACCATCATTGGAAATAACAATCTTTTCATGGGATACACGCATGTCGCACATGATTGTATCATTGGAAATCATTGTATTTTTGCCAATGTAGCAACGCTTGCAGGCCATGTAGAGTGTGATGATTATGTCGTAGTTGGAGGACTTACTCCCGTACATCAATTTTGTAAGATTGGGACACAAGCAATGATTGGAGGAGGTTCTGTGGTCACTCAAGATATACCTCCATATTGTTTAGCAGAAGGAAACAGAGCCAATGTACGAGGACTAAACCTTACAGGGCTTCGACGACGTTTTGACAATAGAGACGATATCAATGAAGTCAAACGAGCGTATAAACAGCTTTTTGAATCAGGTCAACCCATAGCCCAAAGCGCTCAAGATATAATTGAGAATACAAACAACGAACATGTTTTGTCTTTGGCAAACTTTGTTCTTAATACCAAACGGGGCATCCCGTTTAACAGGAAATAAAATGAGTAAACTATTATGTGATTTTTGTGGGGCAGAAGATTCTGTAAACAACCCTATTTTATCAGGAGACAATGCAACAATTTGTAAAGCTTGCGTTGAAGCGGCAAGTGATATTATGCATCATGATGAGCCTAATGTTACAGCACAAAAAGATACAAAAAATGTATCTGTAGAATCCCAGTCAACAAATAAACTGTTGGTACCAAGCGAACTTAAGTCTATTTTAGACAGCTATGTAGTGGGTCAAGATAAAGCCAAAAAAGTTTTAAGTGTGGCGGTATACAATCACTATAAAAGAATTTTCAAACACGACAGCATAGAATCTGATGATACACAAATCAACAAATCAAATGTTTTGTTAATTGGACCAACAGGAAGCGGTAAAACTTTATTGGCACAAACCATCTCAAAACATCTGGATGTCCCTTTAGCCATCGCAGATGCTACAAGTTTGACTGAAGCTGGTTACGTAGGGGATGATGTAGAAAATGTTATCACTCGGCTTTTACAAGCTGCGGATGGTGACGTGAAAAAAGCGGAACAAGGGATTATCTTCATTGATGAGATTGATAAGATCTCACGCATGAGTGAAAATCGATCAATCACTCGTGATGTTTCAGGAGAAGGGGTACAACAAGCACTTCTTAAAATCATTGAAGGATCGATAATCAACGTTCCGCCAAAAGGGGGACGTAAACACCCTGGGCAAGAAGCAATTCAAGTCGATACCACCAATATCTTATTTGTGTGTGGTGGAGCTTTTGACGGTCTTGAGGAGATTATCCAAAAACGAGAAGGGGGCAATATCCTTGGATTTAACCAAAGTAAAAAAGGGAAAGAAGAGATTGCCAATCTTATCAATATTGTAGAACCTGATGATTTAACCAAATACGGTTTAATTCCTGAACTTATTGGACGATTGCACATGATTGCAACGCTTAATGAGATTAGCGAAGAAGATATGGTGCATATCTTATCTGAACCAAAAAATGCATTGGTCAAACAATACACAAAACTTTTTAAAATGGATGACGTTGAACTTATTTTTGAAGAGGATGCCTTATTAACCATTGCGCAAAAAGCACTTGAGCGAAAAACAGGTGCTAGAGGATTACGATCTATTATTGAAGAGACCATGCTGGACATCATGTTTCATATTGATCAATACAAAAACAGTAGCATCACGGTAACCAAAAAAATGGTTGAGCAAAACAGTTCTAGCCAAGCAGAACAAATAACCAAAGTAGCATAGGAGCGTTGGTATGATTTTAGATAAAATTATTGGAATATTTTCCAATGACATGGCCATTGATTTAGGAACAGCAAATACAATTGTGTCGGTTAAAGGAAAAGGAATTATTATCAATGAACCTTCCGTTGTTGCCGTTCAGCATGACAGAAATGGGCGTGATAAAATTTTAGCCGTTGGATCTGAAGCTAAAAAAATGATTGGTAAAACACCTTTAAATATTCAAGCAGTTCGACCTATGAAAGATGGAGTTATTGCAGACTTTGAGATGACAGAGAGAATGATTCGATATTTCATTGAAAAAGCACATCAACGAAAATCCTTTGTTCGTCCTCGTATTATTATTTGTATCCCTCATGGTATTACTCAAGTTGAGCGAAAAGCGGTTAAAGAATCTGCTTTAAGTGCAGGAGCTAGAGAAGTATTTTTAGTTGATGAACCTATGGCAGCTGCTATTGGAGCAGGAATTCCCGTAAGCGATCCTGATGGTTATGTGGTGGTTGATATTGGTGGGGGTACAACAGAGATTGGAGTAACTTCATTGGGTGGATTGGTTTTAAGTAAATCAATCAAAGTTGCTGGAGATAAATTTGATAAATCAATTATTGAATACGTTCGTCAAAACTACAATCTGTTTATTGGTGAGCGTACTGCCGAGCAAATAAAACTTGAAATTGGAACCTCAATTAAACTTGATCCTGAGCTTAAAATTATTGTCAAGGGTCGAGACAGTTCGGGACTGCTTTCAACTATTGAACTAGGAAGTGAAGGAGTTCGTGCAGCTATTAAAGAACCACTTAAAGAGATTGGAACTGCGGTACGAAGTGTCTTAGAAGATATGCCACCTGATTTAGCTGGAGATGTTGTCGATAATGGAATTATTTTAACAGGTGGAGGCGCACTTATTCGAGGATTGGATTCCTACCTTGCTGATATTGTAAAATTGCCAGTGGTGGTTGCAGAAGAACCATTATTGGCTGTTGCTTATGGAACCAGTAAAGTTTTAGATGAGGATTCACTTTTACGATTAATCTCAAATGAATAAAAAATCTCTTTTTTTTATTCTAAGTCTTGCAATAATTGCAACATATACCCTGAAAATAGAGCAATCTATTCTTCAAGGGTTTAATAATATAAATAACACTTTTAAATCATATTGGATTGAAACTTTATTGGAGATCCAACGAAAAACAGATACCTACATCTACCAAAAAGATACTATTATTAAACTTCAAGCACAAAATCAACGTCTTGAAAAACTCAACATCACGCTTACAAAAAAAGCTTACGATACCAACCCCTTGAGTATCCCAAATATAAATCCTAATTTACAACATGTCAACCTTTTATCCTACGTAAACTTTAAAGATTTTACACAAGTTTGGATTGATTATGTGCCTAAAAATGATCACTATGTAGGTTTAATTTATGACAATAATGCCGTAGGAATCGTGCAGAAAAAAGACAACAAAGCGATTGCTTATCTTAATGGCAATGATAAATGTAATTATACTGTATTTATAGGAGAAGCTAAGGCTCCTGCAATCATCCACAGTATGTCTAATAGCAACCTCCTCAAAGCCAGATATATCCCTCTTTGGTCCAAAATTAATGTTGGAGATCAAGTATCTACTAGTGGAAAAGATAAGATATTTTTTGAAGGTTTATCTGTAGGTACAGTACTTCAAATCAATAAAAAACCTGATTCTTTAGAAGCAATAATTCAACCTAATATAAACGTCCTAAATAAAAAAAGCTTTTACCTTTATCTCCAAAAAAATATCAACTAACACAATCCCACCACAATCAGTATTAATCTGCTCCGTTTTGAACTTTTACTACTTTTATTTAAATATCTACTGAAATAGCATCTTCAATAAATACAGAGATATTTGGATTATTCGTATTTGTATATTCATTAAATACAGATTCATCTTCTCCATCAATTTTTACATTTTCAGATTTTAATGCCCAATTTTCATTATCATTAAAATCAATTGCATCTCCATTTTCACCTATATATACAAGATTGTGATCATCATCTAATAAATCAGATACCAATGCCAAATCTAAATTTAGCATATCACTTTCCGCATTATTCAGATCAACTAATTTATCTGCAATGACTACCCCTATTGGGTTTGTATCAATAATATCCACATCAATAGCCAACTGACACTGTGCTTCATCACCTGTTGAATCTGCAACTGTAATCTTAACCATTTCAGTATAATCATTAGCCGCATTGCTCTGTGTATTGATATAAACAT
>JAYEFX010000308.1:0-4476 GCA_034658775.1 Campylobacterota bacterium | reverse complement strand
TTAAGATAAGGGAGTGTTCCCTTATCTAGCTTCTTTTATCGCCTCTAGAGCCGCTTCATAATCTGGTTCTGCCGTTACCTCTTCAACAATCTGTTTATACACCACTTCACCACTTCGATCAACCACAAAAATAGTTCGAGCACTAAGCCCTTTTAGTTTTCCATCTTTCATCAATACACCATAAGCTTTTGAGAACTCTTTTTCAACATAATCCGAAGCTACAGCAAGATTAGCAATCCCTTCAGTCGTACAAAATCGTTGCGATGCAAAAGGTAAATCCATTGAGATTACCGTTGTTTCACAAATATCAAGATCATCAACCTCTTGATTAAATCGTCTGGTTTCTGCTGCACATGTTCCCGTATCCAGTGAAGGAACAGAAACAATCAATTGAATCTTATCTTTTGCTCCACCAACCTCAACATCGTTTAAATCTGTTCCAACCGTCACTGCAAGTGGAGCTTGATCGCCAACATTAATCTGCGTACCTTCAAGGTTAACTACCTCACCATTAAATTTTGTAATTTCCATACCCTCTCCTTTATGTTAATAATTTTACTACAACTTAAATAAGTTCTTTGATTTTTGCCTTTAGTGTTGGTCGTGTAAATCCAAACTTCTCAAAAAGTTCATTTGCATTTCCACTGGCACCAAAACTTTCCATACCGATCACTTCATGAGCAAACTTATACCACTCAAAACTTCGGCTGGCTTCAACCGCAATCACCTTAGTACTTGGATCAATAATTGAATCGATGTACTGTTTATCTTGTTCAACAAGAAGATCGAAACATGGAACAGAAACAATGTTTGCCATAATTCCATCATCTTCAAGATCACACGCCGTTTGAAGTGCCAGCATCAATTCACTACCACTTGCTATAAGCGTCACGGTTGCATTGTCTCGCTTGGTGATTAAGTATCCACCATTGGCTACTTCACCAATCTCTTTTGTTGGTTTAAGCGTTTTAAGTTTTTGTCGTGAACATACAAAAGCCGTAGGTGCAGACATGGTTAATGCTTTTTTCCAACATTCCACATTTTCCGTTGCATCTGCAGGTCTAAATACATAAAAATTTGGTAAAGCTCGAAACTGTGCCAATTGCTCAATTGGTTGATGTGTAGGACCATCTTCCCCTACTCCAATAGAATCGTGTGTCCAGATAAAATGTTGCGGAATATTCGCCAAGGCTGCAATTCTTGCTGCGGGTTTTAGATAATCTGAAAACACAAAGAATGTTGCTGAGTAAACTCTAAATAACCCATACAGGTTCATCGCATTGGTCATGGCTGCCATGGCATGCTCTTTGATACCAAAATGGATATTTCGTCCTCTTGGAAAATCACCTAGATTAAGCAATTCCGTTTTATTTGATGGTGCAAGATCCGCAGATCCCCCTATAAAACTCGGCACTGCTTTTGCAATGGCATTTAAAATCTTGTGATTTGAATCTCGTGTTGCAATCTGATCAGTATCTGAAAAGTCTGGATATTCTACTTTTGAAAAGTCTGGATTTTGTAAAGCTGTTAATGTTTCATTTTGTTCTGAAAGTGGCAGATCTTTTTGCACCATTTTATTCCATGCTTTTTCTAACAATGCTCCACTTTGCGTTTTATCAAAAGCCGCTTTTACATCATCAGGCACAAAAAACGTTTTTTGTGGATCAAACCCTGCGTTTGCTTTTGAAGCAGCAATCTCATCATCTCCAAGTGGTGCTCCATGAGAATGGTGTGAACCTTCCATGGTAGCAGCCCCTTTTGCAATAGCCGTATTGGCTTTGATAAGAACGGGTTTATTTGAAAGTTTTGCTTTTGTCAATGCATCATCAATTTGTTCAAAATCATGCCCATCTATCTCAAATACATCAAAATTGATCGCTTTAAAACGTGCAACTACATCCTCATCCCATGCTATGCTGGTATCACCCTCAATAGTAATATTGTTTGAATCGTAAATGATCACTAAATTATCAAGTTTTTGATGCCCTGCTGTTGCACATGCTTCATAGGAGATACCCTCTTGTAAATCTCCATCACCACACAAACAATACACGGTATGGTCAATCACTTTTGCCGTTTCGCTGTTCACTGCAAACGCAGCGTATTGACTTGCCATGGAAAATCCAACTGCATTTGCAATACCTTGTCCTAATGGTCCTGTTGTGATCTCTATCCCATCGGTATGTCCATATTCTGGATGTCCAGCAGTTTTTGAATCGGTTTGACGAAATTGCTTCATATCTTCTACACTTACATCATATCCCCAAAGATGAAGAAGTGAATACACAAGTCCTGTAGCATGACCACCTGAAAAAACCAATCTATCTCGGTTTAGCCATTTTGAATTAGCTGGATTAAGTTTAATATGTTTACTCAGTACCGTTGCAATATCGGCTAATCCCATTGGCGCACCTGGATGTCCAGAGTTTGCTTTTTGAATCATGTCTGCTGCTAAAAATCGAATGGTATCGGCTTGTTTTTGATATAAATTATTTGACATAGTTTTCCTATATTATTTTTCTTAAAATTTTTTAGATATTATTATATCTATATACTGCTTTAAAATGTATTTAATATTTTTAGTGTACAATTCGAAAATTAATTTTATTATAAGGCTACAATGTGAGCAAAAATTTAGTGATTGTCGAGTCACCGGCAAAAGCAAAAACCATATCAAAATTTCTAGGATCCGATTACACTGTAATGGCATCCATGGGACATGTCCGTGATCTGCCAAAATCAACTCTTGGTTTTGATCCAGAGAACCATTTTGCACCTCAATATTTAGTGTCTACGGATAAACGTAAAGTGATAAGTGAACTAAAAAAGCAGATCACTAAAGATACAACCATCTACCTCGCAGCCGATGAGGATAGAGAGGGGGAAGCAATAGCATGGCATCTTATTCCTGCTCTTAAAATTGAAAAAAATCCCATTAAAAGGATTGTTTTTCATGAGATTACAAAAGGTGCTATTCTTGAGGCATTGGAAAATCCACGTGAAGTAAATCAACATTTAGTTGATGCACAACAAGCACGTCGTATTCTAGATCGTGCCGTAGGATATAAACTCTCACCACTGTTGTGGAAGAAAATTCGTTTCGGTCTTAGTGCTGGTCGAGTTCAAAGTGTTGCCGTACGTATTGTTGTAGATCGTGAAAAAGAGATCAAGGCATTTATTCCTGAAGAGTATTGGACCATAAAAGCCAACTTCATCAATCCAGAACTTAAAGCAAATTTGCATAAAGTCAATGGTAAAGTTGTCAAAATAACCAATGAAACACATGCACGAGAACTGGAAACTTCGTTAAACTCTTCAAGCTATCAACTCATTGATATAGAAGAGAAGCAAAGTAAAAAAAATCCTGCTCCTCCTTTTACAACATCAACACTTCAACAAGAAGCCAGTCGTAAAATTGGAAGTGGTGTGAAGCAAACCATGGTTATAGCGCAACAACTGTACGAAGGAAATTTTGAAAGAAATATTCCTAATCATATTGGTGGTTTAATCACCTACATGAGAACAGACTCAGTAAGCTTATCTAAAGTGGCTACCAGTGCAGCTAAAAAAGTGATCGAATCAATGTATGGTTCTCAATACAGCCTGCCAAAACCACGTGGATACAAGTCAAAAGCAAAAGGAGCACAAGAAGCGCATGAAGCGATTCGTCCTGTAAACTTAGAACTTAAACCCAGCGATGTAAGATCCTACCTAGATGCCAAACAATTCCGTTTATACGAACTGATTTGGAAGCGTACTGTGGCTACACAAATGGCTACTGCAATAATGGGAAATACGACCTATAAAATTCAAGCTGGAACACAAAAAGAGTGCGAACTGCAAAGCAAAGGTCAACGAATCATTTTTCCAGGCTTTATGAAAGCCTATACAGAAGGTAGTGATAATCCTGAAGCAGTATTGGACAATGCAGAAAAGATATTGCCAACCATTGAAAAAGATAGCATATTAGAGTGTAAAAAGTTAGATTGTGAACAAAACTTTACAAAACCTCCAGCTCGCTATACTGAGGCCAGTTTGGTTAAAAAAATGGAAACGGAAGGGATTGGACGACCTTCTACCTATGCTCCAACCATTTCAACCATTCAAGCACGGGAATATGTTGTTAAAAGTGAAGATAAAAAACTTATCCCAACGCAAACAGGTTTTACTGTCAATGATTTTTTAGTAGAACATTTCCCGGGTATTGTTGATCTTGGATTTACCGCGCGTATTGAAGAGGAGTTTGATGAGATTGCTGAGGGAAAAATCAAATGGCAGCAAGTTATGGATGAATTTTATGTTGATTTTGTAAAAGATATTGACCATAAAGAGCAAACAGTAGATCGTGTTGTATCTCCAGTTCGAGTTGTGGGAACCAATCCTGCGACCAACAAAGTTATTACCGCACGTATTGGTAAATATGGTCCATTTGTACAAGAGGGGGATAAAGAGGATGAAGAAAAGCCACGAATGGCA
>JAYEFX010000307.1:0-4517 GCA_034658775.1 Campylobacterota bacterium | reverse complement strand
CATTTTCTTATTCCATTAAGCACGTTAATTGGATTGTTGATTTATGGATTTACACCAACGTATTCTGCAGGTATTGCCATCGTGGTTATCATTGCCTCATCGTATTTGACCAAAAATAAACGAATGGGAATAAAAGAGATTTTAGAAGCACTTGCACTTGGAAGTCAAAATATGGTGGTCACAGGAGTATTGCTGGTTTCGGTTGGAATTATTGTAGGGGTGATTAATATCTCAGGAATTGGTGTAATTTTTTCTCAGCTTATTATGGAATGGTCTGCTGGAAATTTGATGATTGCCTTGATTTTAATTGCAGTGGCATCACTTATACTAGGGATGGGATTGCCCGTGACTGCTTCGTATGTTGTCTTAGCAGTACTGTCTGCTCCTGCTTTAGTTGGATTGATGTTAAGCCCAGAGATGGCTGCATTGGCTGCTGCGGGAGTTGACCTACCAGAGATTACGATGTATCTGCTAAGTGCACATCTGATTATTTTTTGGCTCTCTCAAGATTCTAATCTGACTCCACCGGTTTGTCTTGCTGCTTTTGCTGCAGCAGGAATTGCAAAAACTCCACCTATGCGAACAGGTGTAGAGTCTTGGAAACTGGGAAAAGGTCTGTACATCATGCCGGTACTTTTTGCATTTTCTCCACTTATTACGGGTGAATGGGTAGAAAGATTTGAAGTGTTTGGTTTTGGTATGTTAGGACTGCTCGCTTTTGCCATGACCATGGAGGGTTTTTGGGACGATAAAATAAAACTGTTTGAACGAATTTTATTTGGTCTGTCTTCTGTGTTGATGTTGTCTCAAGACAGTATGTTTGGTTGGGAAAGCTATTTTGAAGTGGTGCAAAACAACCATATATTAGGATGTGTCTTATTTGTAACACTGATGAGTATCCATAAAATAACAATGAAACGAAAAGAGAATTATGAACCAAGTACAATTTAACAACCAATCAATTACTCCATCAAAAGTGATCTGTATAGGGCGAAACTACGTGGAACATATAGAAGAGTTGAACAATGAAGTTCCTGCATCCATGGTGGTCTTTAACAAAGCAAACAACTGTGTGACGGATGAATTAAAATATTTTTCAAAAGATACTCGTTTTGAAGGTGAAATCTGCTTTTTGATGAATAAGGGAAAAATAGATGGTATTGGTTTTGGGCTTGATTTGACCAAAGCAGATATTCAAAATCACATGAAACAAAAAGGTTTACCTTGGGAGAGAGCAAAAAGTTTTGATGGCGCTGCCGTGTTGAGTGATTTTGTGATTTTTGAGGGTGATGTTCAAGATTTACGTTTTGAACTGTTTGTCAATGATGGTTTACAACAGTTTGCCAATTATGACTTAATGATCTATAAACCTAAAGAGATGATTGAAGAGATTCAAAGTTTTATGCGTATTGAAGATGGTGATATCATCATGACAGGAACACCAAAAGGGGTGAGTACCTATAATATTGGTGATACTTTTGTAGGTAAAGTTTATTGTAACGATGAACTTCTTTTAGAAAAAGAGTTTATCGCTAAATAAACTCTCTTATTTAATAATAACTTCAATGCGATTGTTTTCTTTTTCATTAACAATTTGTATTTTCCCAACTTTATTATTAGCTTCAGGCAATTGATATTGTTAATATTTCGTTAAACTTCAATTTAAAAACGATTAAACTAAGTGTTCTATACTTCTCTTATCAAAACAATTAAAAGGAGTTCAAAATGAACACAAAAATTATTCTTAGTCTGGGTGCAGCAGCACTATTAACATCAGCATTGTATGCCTATGGGTCAAACAAAAGCATGAAAGAGGGTTGTCAAAATCAAAACAAATCGCATAAAATGATGATGAAAAAAGGTAGTCACCATAAAAAAGGTGGTAATATTATGAAGATGGTTCAAATGCTTGATTTGACAGCTGATCAAAAAGTAAAGATTCAAGATATTGCAGCTCAAAATCAAAAAAATAGACTCAATCCCCACAGTGCATTTAGCGCAACTGGATTTGATAAGGCAAAATTTGTTGAAATCTCTAAAGAAAAAAGAGATGGAAAGATTGAGCGAAAAGCACAAACAATTGATAAAATTTATGCAGTATTAACTGCGCAACAAAAGAAAAATTTGAAAACCTTGTTGGATATGAAAGCAATGAAAATGCAAAAGATGCAAAAGATGCAAGGTAAAAAAATGATGAAACATGGAGGCAATGGTGGTTCAAATTGCAATGGTAGAGGATGATACGGAATTAGCAGAAGTTTTAACACAGTATCTCGCACAGTTTAATATTGCAGTTACAAATTATGAAGACCCTTTTATAGCGTTAAGTGCTATAGGAATGAAGCAGTACGATCTAATTATTTTAGATCTTACTCTTCCTGGGTTAGATGGTTTGGAAGTGTGTAAAGAGCTGGTGTCAAAATACGATATCCCTATTATTATCTCCAGTGCTCGCAGTGATATTACGGATAAAGTGACTGCACTTGAGTTGGGTGCGGATGACTATCTTCCCAAACCGTATGATCCTCGTGAACTCGAAGTACGTATAAAAACTATTTTGCGTAGGTTTAACAAAGAGATTAAAAATCAAAATGTGCATGCTTCTCATGAAGTTTTTGTTTTAAATGAACAGAAACAAGAGATCACTAAAAATGGACAATTTGTAAAATTTACTGCAGCAGAATACCAAATCATGGCCTTGATGTGTCAACGTAAAGGTTTTGTTGTTTCACGTTACGATATTTTAGACAATAGTGATTTTTTGCACAGTGATGAGTCCAGCGGAAGTATTGCCGTTATTATCAATAGAATACGTGCAAAAATAGAGGACAACCCTAAGCAACCCAAACATTTTCTGACCATTCGGGGAATGGGTTATAAGTTGGTAGAATGATGAAAAAGAACTCCATATTTTTTACCATCACGGTCACATTTATTTTTTCCATACTGCTTATTGTAATTAGCTTTTCTGTGTTGTATCAGAGTATGCAAGAGCGTGAAAAGTTTTTTATGAACAAACAAAATAGTTCAATTGCACAAATGGTATTAAGAGAATCGATGCATCAAAAGGTTTCTTCAAACTTGCAAGAGTATCTTGAACAGATGAATTTCACCCTGATTACAAACCCAATGGAACAGCAAAAACTTCTTAAAGATAAAAACTTAACCGTAGAAAGGGTGAGTAAAAAAAGACGAATGAGCATTGAGTATTTAAAAATCAAAGGTAGATATTTAGTACATATACACACTCCTAGAAACAAGATATTACTGATTAATAACAATACTATAAAAAATCATCAATATAAAATTTTTGTAATATTTATCGTCATTCTTTTAGCCTTTATTTTTTTATACACAACAACCATAAAAAAACTAAAGCCGCTTAAACAACTGCAAAAAAAAGTGAAAAATTTTGGAGAAGAGGAGTTTGATGTTGATTGTCGTACCTCCAATGAAGATGAGATATCGTTATTGGCAAATGAATTTGATGCTGCAGCAAAAAAATTAAAAAAACTTAAAGACTCACGCAATATTTTCATACGCAACATTATGCATGAACTCAAAACTCCTATTACAAAAGGTAGATTTCTAACTCAACTTCCTAAAACTGAGCAAAACAGTGAAACCATGGATAAAGTTTTTTATCGATTGGAGTCGTTGATAAATGAATTTGCCTCTATTGAGGAGTTGATATCGTCAAAAAAAGATCTGAATAGTAAAGAATATTATTTACAAGATCTGGTTGATAACGCCATGGATATATTGATGTGCGATGAGATGGAAGTAACGCAAGAGTTTGACAATATTAAGCTTAATGTTGAATTTGATTTGTTTAGTATTGCTATTAAAAATTTATTGGACAATGCGCTAAAATATTCTTCAAATAAAAACGTTACGATTAAAACACAAGGTAACAGCATTGTTTTTCAAAATCAAGGGGAACCATTAAAATATCCATTGCAAAGCTATTTTGAACCATTTTTTAAAGGCAATGAGGTCAAATCAAATCAAAGTTTTGGTTTGGGACTGTACATCATAAAGCATATTTTAGATGCCCATGGATATATTTTGAAATATGATTACGAAGAGGGTGTAAATCGTTTTTTAATAAAATGAATAATTATTGATATTGAGTAATTTTATTTTTAATAGGGTTTTTATATTTTGAAAACATATTTATTCCATATTAATAAAATTGGCTAATTATTACTTTGACATAACGCCCTAACTGAAGGACAAGTGGACTTACGACTTGAAACTTTGATTTTTAGATTTATCTAATCGAAGCTTTTAAGCTAGAAAAACCGCACTATCCACTTGTTATTTTCCTGTGTTTTGTTATCATTTACTACATGCTCAATCGTATTTTATTTGTTGCAAATTGATGTATCAATATTTGAATTATATTTTGATATGGAATTGAGTTTTCTAAAGCTTTCTTTTTTAGTTCATAAATATCATTTTCATTTACTCTTATAGAAATAGCTTTTTTCTTTTGGTGTTTAATGAATGATTGT
>JAYEFX010000306.1:0-4517 GCA_034658775.1 Campylobacterota bacterium | reverse complement strand
ATTGCGGGTATAAAAATTGATACTCAAAAGCAACAAATACAACAGTTTCAAAATGAAGCCGGATTTGATTATACGAAGGATCAAAGCCGTTCCATCAAAGAGATGTTTGCAGATATGAGCAGTGGAAAAGTTATGGATCGATTGCTCAGTGGGGATGTGGGTTTTGGTAAAACAGAAGTAGCCTCCAATGGTATATTAGCTACTTTTTTAAACGGTTATCAATCGTTATTTGTGTGTCCTACAACCCTGTTGGCTTCACAGCATTATGCAGGATTGAAAAAACGTTTTGAACCGTATGGATTAAAAATGGCAAAACTTGATGGTCAAGCAACGGCAAAAGAAAAAAGTCACATCAAAAAAGGTTTGGCTGAGGGGTTGATTGATTGTGTGATAGGAACGCATTCATTGCTCAATGTTAAATGTAAAGATTTAGCACTAGTGATCATTGATGAAGAGCATAAATTTGGGGTAAAACAAAAAGAGAAACTCAAAAACTTACGTCAAGATGTGCATATTTTTTCCATGAGCGCTACGCCTATTCCTCGAACACTAAATCTTGCCATGAGTAAAATCAAAGGGATGAGTTCACTGCTTACCCCTCCTAGTGAACGTCTAGGAGTGCGAACATACGTCAAAGAATACAATGATAAACTGATCAAAGAGGTGATTTTACGTGAAAAAAGACGTGGAGGACAGCTGTTTTATGTGTACAACAATATTGCCACAATTGATGCCAAAAAAGAGGATATTCTAGAGATATTGCCCAATCTAAAAATTGGTATCATTCATTCTCAAATCAAACCACTAGATGCCCAAGAGATTTTAGGTGATTTTGATGAGGGGAAATATGACCTTTTACTCGCAACGTCTATTGTAGAATCAGGATTGCATTTGCCCAATGCCAATTCGATCATCATTGATGGGGCAAATAACTTTGGAATTGCAGATTTGCATCAGCTTCGTGGTCGAGTAGGGCGTGGCAGTAAAGAGGGGTTTTGTTATTTTGTGGTAGAAGATAAAAATAAAATCACCGCAGATGCCATCAAGCGATTGCTCGCACTGGAGTCCAATTCGTATCTTGGAAGCGGAACGGCATTGGCGCATCAAGATTTAGAGATTCGTGGTGGTGGAAATATTATTGGTGAAGCACAAAGTGGGCACATCAAGCAAATAGGCTATTCTTTATATCTTAAGATGCTCGAGGATGCTTTAGCAACACTTTCAGGAGAGATACAAGAGGAAACTCAAACAGTGGATATTAAGCTGACCATCACTGCGTATATATCTCAAGAATATGTTTATGAAGATCGTGTTCGATTAGAGCTGTATAGAAGACTGTCAAAAGCGCTAAATAAGCAAGCTGTATATGAGATTGAAGAGGAGATGGAAGATCGATTTGGAAAGCCAGATATTCCAACGAAACAATTTCTTCAATTAATTATTATTAAGATTACAGCGTTGGAAAAAGGGATTAAGCTTATTGGAAATTATGAGATGAACATTTCAGTGACATTTAATAATGATAACAAACAAACATTAAAGTCACCAAGTAAAGATGATGATGATCTGATTGACTCGACACTTATGTATTTAAATAAATTATGATATAATCGCTCAATAATAAACCAAATACAAAGAAGCATTGATGGGTATAGAAGAAGATTTAATAGCATTGTTGGATAAACATGATAACGAAAGCTTGAAAGAGGCGTTAAAAAATCATAACCCACATCGAACAATAGCTCCAGAAAAAAATATTGTGGTGTATGAACAAAAGTCGAGTTTGGTGGATAATATTATTTACTTATTGTTGATATTTGTGATGGTTGCTGTTGGATTTGCTTTTTATTTATATCTTCAGATGGAACAAAAAAACAATGAACCCGATACAAATTATGCAAGTTATGAAACGCAAAAAAATCCAACCTTTGATGATTTGGATGAAAATGAAAAATCGATGTATCTGCATAAATCAATAGTTGATAAACAACTCAAAGACAAAGAGCTGTTTAGTAAAAAACTTCAGAGTTTGGCATCTGAAAAATTAACTTTTTCAAATCTACCTCAAGATGTACAAGATTCGTATATTAGTAAAACCATTGTGGATGAGCAATTTAATTTATTAAAAACACAATATGAAGAAGATATTCAAAAAATTGAAAAAATGGTTGAAGAGGCAAAAACACAAACGCATAACAATACGGATATACAAGATGCACCTAATTCAATTGTTCCGTATGATTATATATTTGATGAAAAAGCGATTAGAACCCCAGGTGAAAAAGCAGATGCACTTTTACGATGCTACGACATGAAAACAGTTAAAAGTGAAATAAGTCAAGAGTGTAGAGATAAAATAAAATCATTTTTACACAAACATAATGATGCCAAACTGTTCGAAGTTGTAGGTGTGATTGGACAAAGTGATCGTGATGCTTTTGAACAAAATCAGTATAAAGACTTTGCACTCTTAGGTTTAGCACAAAACAGAGCCAATGAAACTGCATGGTACATGGAAAAAATAGTTAAAAACTCCATCCCTATCCAAGCTTTAAGTTATGCAGTTCACTCAAAAAAAATCAGTAAAGGTATCATGATACGTGTCTACAAATAAACAAGAAGAACTTCAAGAGATGTTGTCCAATAAAAATGTCAACCACAACAATAAAACCATACATGAAGTATTAAAATCGCATAAAGATGAACGTTCCAAACAGAAGCAAGAGGTTCAAACAAAAACAGAATCTAAATTGGATCTTGAACCTGAAGTCAAAACTGAATCTGATTCAAAGCCGCAAGTAACGCAAAAAGAGCCAATAAAACACAGCACTCAAAAAAGATTAAATACGATTGATATTGTGTTGTATTCACTTATCCCTTTGATTGTCATGGCGTGTGCTTATGTGGTGTATCTAATAGCAGAAGTGCCAGCAACTCAAACAGTTCTGCAAGAGCCTGTAGTCAAACCAACAAAGTTGGCTTTTAGTGATTTGCCTCAAGAGATGCAAAATCAATATGTTGATAAAATTGAACTTAGTACTCAATTGGCAGAACAAAAAAAACAGCATAATGAACAATTGTTACAGTTAGAAAAAAAATTAGAATCTCACAATACCCCCAAAGAGTTGCCCTTATACAACTCTTTGAATGATCGAAAAGTAGTTTTTAAAAACAGCAGTGAGGTGGAAGACACACTTAAATGCTATGATGTAGCCACTGGAAAAATTGATTTGACCCAACAATGTAAAAACAATCTAAAAGCTTTTATACAAAAACACAAAGGGGTGACTTATTATGAAATTGTTGGTGTAGTGGGTAAAAGTGATACCGCTGTTTTGGCAAAAAGTGCTGATGCAAAAATACAACAACACATAAAATTTGTGCAATCGGGAATTGCGCAAAATCGTGCTAATGAGATGGCTTGGTTTATTCGAAAACTTGTGGGTAAAGAACCAATTATTCGAGCGATTGCCTATCCCGTAGAATCTCTAAAAGAAAACAAAGGTGCGATTGTCCGCATCTATAAATAATGGTTGATGTAGCTATATTGGGAGCTGGTGCAAGTGGTCTGATGACAGCTGCATTACTGCACAATAAAAGTGTGTGCATCATTGAGAACAATACAGCAATTGGTGCAAAAATCAAAGTAAGTGGTGGTGCTAAATGCAACATCACCAATGAATACTTAAGCAATGAATATTTTTTAGGAGATGCAGCATTTATCGATGCGGTATTAAAACAGATGAACAATATCCAACTGCTAAAATTTCTAAACGATCATAACCTTTATCCTAAACTCAACCCTAAAATTGTAAAAGGTACTTATTTTTGTAACAGCAGTTCTGATGTGATTGAGATGTTTCAAGACTTGATCAAGAAGCATCAATTGTTGCTCAATACCAAAGTAATAAGTGTTGACTATGATGAGGGTTTTATCATCACTACATCCACTACAATAATCAGAGCCAAAAAGCTTGTGGTTGCAAGTGGTGGTTTAAGTTATGTTCAATTGGGTGCTAGTAAAATTGGATACGATATCGCTTCGCAGTTTGGACATACGTTGAACAAACAAAATCCAGCATTGGTTGGGTTTACTGTACAAAAAGATCAATTTTGGTTTAAAGAATTAAGTGGCTTAAGTGTTGATGTAGCCATACGTGTGGAAAATAAAACGATAAAAGGCTCAATGCTCTTTACTCATAAAGGGTGCAGTGGTCCAGCAATATTAACAACATCATTGTACTGGAAAAAAGGTCAAATCAGTATTGATTTTTTACCCAATAAAAATTCATATCTGCCCAAACGATTTATAAAAGCATTTAAACAACATTGCATCAATGCGCAACAGTATAAAGAAGAACTGCGCAATTATTGTTTTGCACCTGCTGGAAATTTTGGTTATACAAAAGCAGAAGTGACTAAAGGTGGAGTTTCTACACAGCAGATTGACTCTTATACCATGCAAAGTCAACGGCAAAAAGGTTTGTATTTTGTGGGTGAAGTTTTGGATGTGACAG
>JAYEFX010000305.1:0-4520 GCA_034658775.1 Campylobacterota bacterium | reverse complement strand
TTGATTTTCATTCAGTGTTAATTCCACTTCTTCAATAATATCAATGTTATGATAACTGTACGTGGGTGTAATATCGCGAACAAAACGTTTAGCAATGGCATTGGCTAGATGTGTGTTTTCTTGAGCCAAATGGGGCAGTATTCTTCGATCGTCTCTACATTTATTATGCGTAGAGGATTCTACGTACGTTTTAGATAATAATATTTTAGAATCTTCGATATTGATAAGTTTTAATGTTGTTTGCAGATCGTATTGTTGCTTTTTACATGGTACGTATTGTATTGCATATTTAATGCATTGAGTTTGTTTAGAGGATTTTTCATGGATCTGTTTTGGATATTGACGATCTTTTTTATCGCCTTTAAAACGTAAACAATAGTCGTAGTCTTTTATCTCTTTGTGATACTTTGTATACGATGTGGTATTAAAATCAATTTGTCCAGTTAGAATACTTTTAGCTTCAGTAGAGCCACTGTAAAGTCTAAACCCATCTTGGTTGTTCAGTTTTTTTTCATGAATAATGGTATCTATGTTGTGTTGATTAATAAGGGTGTAGTATTTAATTCCATTAAAATATACAGAGTTTAGTTGTGACTCTATAGCTTGGGTTTGTCCCGCATTGTCGTTGTTAAACGTTACGATAGCCATTTGTTTGGTATTGATATCGATCACTTTTGGAGCATTGAGTGTTTTTACTGTAATTTTTGGTGTACATGCAGTAAAAACAACAACAATACTGCTTAAAATTAATGACTGAATTAAATATTTCATGGGTATCCCCTTTAGAGTTTGATCACTTTTACTGTATCACCTGTTTTTAAAGCACAAGAATCAACATTTTGAATCAGAAGTCCTGCTTCTCCTAATAAATTGGTTAAAATAGCACTTGTTCCTTGTTTTTTGTTTTTAAAGTCAATCGTGTAGTTTCCATTTTTGTAGTGTAAATTACACGCAGTAAAAATAGTTTTGGGTGCTTTTTTAGCAAAATCTTGTTCAATGATGGCATCGATGATCTCCAATACTTCATAAGAACCTTTGTATTTAAAAATCAATGGCAATACGTACAATAAAAATGTAACCGTACTGGAATACGCAAAACCAGGTAGTCCAATGATAAATTTACCCTCTTTTTGAGCAAATAAGATATGTTGACCCGGCTTGATATTAACCCCTTGAAACAGTACATTGGCTCCTAAAGTTTCTTTTATGATATCTTTAACATAATCATAATCACCAACACTTACTCCTCCTGTTGTTACAACAATATCTGCATTTTTAAGAGCATTTTGAAGTAAATTTGTTATGGAATCCTTATCGTCTTTAACCACGCCCATTTGATGTACTTGTGCACCGTATTTTGTAGCTATGGCTTCAAGTGTGAGGTGATTTGAACTGCGTATTTGCGCTTCATTGGTTTGTTCTTGCCCAATATCTAAGATCTCACTCCCCGTACTGGCAATGGCTACTACTGGTTTTGCATACACTTCAACTTGAGCAATATTTAAACTTGCCATCACACCAATCTGGGCAAAATCTATAAGGGTGCCTTTTTGAATAAGAACTTCATCTTTCTTGTAACTCTCTCCCACTTCACGTGTGGCAAAATTTTGAGGAACAGGTTCATTGATGATGATATTATTACCCTCAACACTTACATTTTCAATAGGAATTAAGGTATCACTACCTTTTGGCATAAGTGATCCTGTAAAGGTTTTGATGCAGGTTCCTGTAGTTACACTTGATTCCACAACAGATCCTGCAGGATTTTTATCCGTTAGTAACAGTTGTTTTAGCGCTTGATCCTCAAATTTTATAGCATACCCATCCATGGCAGACGTTGGAAATTCTGGAGAGTTGTGATTTGCAATGATGTCGCAGGCTAAAATTCTTCCAATGGCTTGAGTGATAAACAGTTTTTGCGTTGCAAGAGTTGGTGGCGTAATATTTTGTAATATTTCTAATGATTCATTATAAGAGATAAATTTTTTCATTTCTGACCTTTAAAATTGATAAAAGATAGTATCGTATAATGTATAAAATATTCGTGAAATGATTGTGAAATATTTGATTGGGTATAATACGAAAAATTAGAGAATACAATACAGGATAAGATATGACCGTAATTGAACTTTTTCAAAAATTATTGCAATTTAAATCCGTCACACCTAGTGATGATGGTGCTTTTGAATTTATAACGCACTACATGGATGGTTGGCAGTGTACTGAACTTGATTTTGATGATGTTAAAAATCGTTTTTATACCAAGCAGTTTACAAAGGATAATCAGCACTTGTGTTTTGCTGGGCATATTGATGTGGTGCCTCCTGGTGAAGGTTGGAGCGTGGATCCTTTTGAAGCCAACATTGTGGATGGAGTGATTACAGCTCGTGGAACGCAAGACATGAAAAGTGGAGTGGCTGCATTTTTGTATGCGTGTAAACATGCCCAGCATTTTAAAGGAACAATAAGCATCCTGCTCACAAGTGATGAAGAGGGTGATGCGATTAATGGAACGGTAAAAGTTCTTGAACATCTTAAGCGTCAAAATCAATTGCCTGATTTTGCAGTCGTTGCAGAACCAACATGTGAAGTGCTGTTTGGCGATGCTATCAAAGTAGGGCGTCGTGGTAGTATCAATGGTTACATTGAAAAAAAAGGAAAGCAAGGTCATGCTGCGTATCCTGAAAAAGCGATCAATCCTATTCATAAAGTAGCACAAGTGCTGCATAAAATGGCAGGGGTAAATTTGGATGAGGGGGATGAGTTCTTTTCTCCTAGTCAATTTGTTATCACGGATATTCGTGCAGGGATGGAAGTAACCAACGTGACACCAGGAAATCTTAAAATGATGTTTAATGTGCGTAATTCTACAAAAACAAACAAAGAAGATGTAGAACAGTTTGTGCATAAATATTTTTCACAGATGGATTACACACTAAGAACGACGCAAGGATCTTTCCCTTTTATGACAAACAAAGATTCTAAAATTATTCAAAAGATTGATCAAAGTATTCAACGTGTGTGTTCTGTGAAAACAAAACACAGTACGGCAGGTGGGACAAGTGATGCACGTTTTTTTGGTCAATTTGGCGTGCAAACGGTTGAATTTGGAGTCATAAATGATACTATTCATGCAGTTGATGAGCGTACAACAGTAGAAGAAGTGGAAAAACTAAAAGATGTTTTTGTACACTTAATAAGGAACTTTGATGCCTAATCGAACAAATGTGATTCAAGATGTTGAACAGATTCAAGATGATTTAACGCGTGGTTATGAAGCTTTAGGTAAGGTGACAAACTCCATTACTATTTTTGGTAGTGCTCGAACATTGGCTGATGATCAGTATTATACACAAGCGTATAAATTGGCAAAGCTTTTGGGTGAAAATGGCTTTAGCATAATCACTGGCGGTGGTGGTGGAATCATGCAAGCAGCCAATAAAGGTGCTTTTGAATGTACTGCTGTTGATTCGATTGGTTTAAATATAAAATTGCCCAAAGAACAAACACTCAATCCTTTTACGACGATGGACGTAGAGTTTCAGCATTTTTATGCACGTAAATATATGCTGGTTCATTTTGCCAAAGCGATTGTCGTATTTCCTGGTGGATTTGGTACTTTAGATGAACTTTTTGAAGTGATCGTCTTGGTGCAAACAAAAAAAATCAAACCCATAAAGATATTTTTATATTCTAAAGAGTTTTGGCACAACATGATGCAGACAATTGAATCTCGCTTAATGGATGAATATTACATAGGCAAGAATGATTTGAATATCATAGAGATAAGTGATGATATAGAGTACATAAACAATAATATTATATAATTTATAAAAAATTAAGAAAAGTAAATAGAATTTATGCTATAATTAAGAAAAGTTTGAATTAGGAGGTGTGAAATGAGTGATTTAAGTATAAACAGTTCAATTATCAATCCTACTGTCCACACTCAAAATAATTTGGCTAATACTAAAGTAGCAGTTCAGAATTTTGAACCTAAAGAGTATTCTGATGCAAATAATTTAAAAAACATATATGTTGATTCTCATGTAATTAGTAATCTAAACCTAAAAAAAGAGCACACGGATAAAATTAAAATAGAGATCAAGGAACAGCAAGAGAGTTCACCTCTAAAAGATGTTGATTATGAGCAAGAGGTTAAAGATTTCTCTGAAAAAAATATTCAAGCTGTGGAAGGAAATTTAGCTTTTGCTCAAGCTAATGCAAATCCTCAAAAAGTTGAGGATCTTCTAACGTAATTTAGATAAAATACTTTTGAGCATCATTTTTGCTCGGAAGTTTTGTATTTTCTAAAGTATATTCATCAAAATTTACGGTGTATATTTTATCCAAATCAGTTTTTCCATACGTAATTACCAATTTTGTGGCTAATTCTTTGTCTTCATCACTTGCATTCTTACTAAAAAAACACAAAGCCCACGATACAATCCGGTTCATCTCGTAGGAGCTCCTGGTCCATTTTGTTTATTTAGTAAGAATGCAAGTGATGAAGACAAAGA
>JAYEFX010000304.1:0-4547 GCA_034658775.1 Campylobacterota bacterium | reverse complement strand
TAATGAAAATGGTGATGTAACATCCATCGAAGAGAAACCCGAGACTCCAAAATCAAACTACGCTGTAGTGGGTCTTTATTTTTACCCCAATGATGTAGTGAAAAAAGCAAAATTAGTACAACCATCACATCGAGGTGAACTTGAAATCACCACTTTAAATCAAGACTACCTAGATGAAAACAGACTCAAAGTGGAACTTATGGGGAGAGGGTATGCTTGGCTAGACACTGGAACTCATGAATCCCTTTTAGAAGCATCACAATTTATTCAAACCATTGAAAACAGACAATCTTTAAAAGTAGCCTGTCTTGAAGAGATCGCTTATGAGATGGGATACATCTCTAAAGAAAATCTTATAGAGTTAGCTCAACCTCTTAAAAAGAATCAATACGGGCAGTATCTGTTAAGACGAGCCAAGCTTGGTAGGGATTTAAAATAATGCAATGTACACGAACGAAAATTTCTGATGTGATTATCATTGAACCACAAGTTCATGGAGATGATCGAGGCTATTTTGTGGAAACTTTTCGAGCGGATAAGCTTGAGGAGTTTTTAGGATACAAAATAAACTTTTGTCAAGACAATGAATCTAAAAGCTCAAAAGGGGTCTTAAGAGGATTGCATTATCAATTACCTCCTTTTGCTCAAACAAAACTGGTACGTGTAATACAAGGACGTGTTTTGGATGTGGCTGTGGATATACGTAAAAACTCCCCTACCTTTGGTCAACATGTAGCAGTTGAACTCACATCGGATAATAAAAAGCAATTGCTTGTACCACGTGGTTTTGCTCATGGTTTTGTTGTGCTTGAAGATGATACGGTGTTTGCGTATAAAGTAGATAACTATTACTCTCCCCAATGCGATAGAGGTATTGCCTTTGATGATCCAGATTTAGATATTGATTGGATGATTCCTCACGATGAATTGAATCTTTCTGCAAAAGATACAAAGCAACCAAAGTTGAGTGAATCGAATGATTTGTTTGAGTATGGTGTTAATTACTATTAAATGAATTATAAAAGTTTCAGCCTAAAACTTCTATCTTTGTGCTTAGTACTACTAGGTACAATAGGGATGATTAATTTTTTAGTTGATCCTTTATGGACGTTTCAATCAACACAAACGATTGATATAAAGCAAAAAGATTTCAATGAGCGTGTGCAAAAAACAAACTATTTAGCGTATAAAGACAATGGCTTTGATGCTATTTTATTGGGCAATTCACGAGCTACGTATATTAATCAAAACGATTTTGATTTGGGATACAAAGTTTTTAACTATGCTGTCAATGCTATGCCTATTGATGAATATGATAGTGTTATAAAAAACTTTGTTGCATTAACAAAAAAAGAACCAAAAGTGATATTACTTGGTATAGATCTATTTAATATAGGACGTAACCAGAGTGATGTCTTTAAACAAGCATTATTGGATACACAAAGTGCGTTTAGTCGATATAAAAATTTATTTTCTTTGGATATTTTTTTGGTTTCATGTAAAAATTTATACACTACGTATAAATTTAATAAAAATATAATTGATCGAAAACAACGATTTTACGATAAGCATATGCAAAAAGGGATACAAACTCAAAATACAATTTCAAATAAACATAAAATAGAGGGATCAAAAAATGCAAAAATATCTTTTAATTATTCCTCAAGCATGATTGATAGATATAAGCAACTGCAAAATAAATACCCAAATAGTAAGTTTATAGTTTTTACAATGCCTGTACATTCTATTATGCTAGAAGAATGGGGTGAAAATAAAAAATTTATGAAATTTTATGCACTGTGGCTTAATGATTTAGTTCAGGTTTTTGGTAGTGTAAATCACTTTTTATATGATACGGATATTTCAAGAAGTTATACGACCTTTTTTGATGCATTTCACTTTTATCCAAATATTGGAAACTTAATAGCAAAAAAAGTAAGTGATGATGAAAAGATGAATGCTGAGGATGATTTTGGTATAATTCTAAATAAAACAAATATTGATGATTATTTACATACATTTGCTAAAGGAAAAACCATAAATGCTCTTTAACAGTTACATATTTATATTCGCATTTTTACCTATAACTTTTTTTATTTACTTTTATTTAAACTCAAAACGTTTAACCGAAGCTTCAAAAGGATTCTTAGTATTTAGCAGTTTATTTTTCTACTCTTGGTGGAATATTGCTTATTTGCCTCTAATTCTTGGATCCATGCTGTTTAATTATGTCGTAGGAACATCACTTAGTAAAGAAAATGAACATAAAAAAGTTGCTAAAAAATCGCTCTTAACCTTTGGTGTGATAGCTAATTTATCTTTGCTTGGGTATTTTAAATACGCTGATTTTTTTATTGAAAATGTAAACTATCTAAGTGATGCAAACCTACCAACACTTGATCTTGCTTTGCCTTTAGCTATATCTTTCTTTACGTTTCAACAAATAGCGTATCTAGTAGACAGTTATAGAAATGAAACCAAAGAGTATGACTTTTTAAACTACGCAATTTTTGTAACTTTTTTCCCACAACTTATAGCGGGGCCTATTGTGCATCATAAAGAGATGATGCCTCAATTTGCTCAAGTGCGTAATAAAGTAAAAAACTATAGAAATATATCCATGGGACTGTTTATTTTTTCGCTTGGATTGTTCAAAAAAGTGGTGATTGCAGATTATTTTGCCGTGGTTGCTACAACTGGATTTGACACCACAACGGTTTTGACTCTATTTGAAGCTTGGGCGACCTCATTGTCCTATACTTTTCAATTGTATTTTGATTTTTCTGGGTACACCGATATGGCTATAGGAGCTGCATTGCTGTTTAATATCAAATTGCCCATTAACTTTAACTCTCCGTATAAAGCACTGGATATTCAAGATTTTTGGCGACGATGGCACATCACTCTTTCTCGATTTTTAAGAGATTATATCTATATCCCTTTGGGTGGAAATAGAAAAGGTAGTTTTAGAACCTACAATAACCTTATGGCAACATTCATCATAGGTGGACTGTGGCATGGAGCAGGATGGACATTTGTTTTTTGGGGATTTCTTCATGGAATGGCTTTGGTCATTCATCGAGCGTGGAAATCATTTAACTTTACGATGAATAAGTATCTTGCATGGTTTATTACGTTTAACTTTATCAATATTGCTTGGGTATTTTTCAGAGCCAAAGAGTTCGAAGATGCGCTTAAAGTACTTAAGGGTATGTTTGGGATGAGTGGCGTGGTATTTTCAGACAAGTCACTTGCGAAAATTGCTTTTATGCAAGAATACATTGTCAATCATTCCGAACATTTTGGACGCTTGATCTTTGGAAGTACACCATTTTCAATGCTGGCTTTAGCTATATTTGTTGTGGTAAAATTTAAAAATACAAATGAATACACACAACAATTTACCCCAACGTACAAATGGCTAGTCTTTTTGGTGTGCATTGATATCTATACGGTGTTAAATCTATCCAAAGTTTCAGAATTTTTGTATTTTAATTTTTAGGGTGATGATGAATTTTAAAAAGTTTTCTGTATATTTTGTATTTGTGATGATTGTTTTTGTGGCAATCAATGCTCTTGTTTGGCAACTTTTCACCAGTGAAATTTTAACACGAAAACAAAGTGACATTATGACAGGCGACATGTCCCGTATGGGTTATTTGCCGCATTTAAATCATGAGCGAAAAAACAGCACCACTTTGAAAAAAAAACATCTAAACAGCGAACAATACAGTGGAGAAAAAGTTGATATGATTACACTTGGAGATTCGTTCTCTCAGGGTAATACAGGCGGATTAAACCGATATTATCAAGACTATTTTGCTACGTATTTAAACATGGATATTTTAAATATACATGAATTGCCAAAAAGCAGAAATTACATTGAAACTATTGTGATGTTGCACAACAGTGGAGAATTGAAAAAGTTAAAACCAAAATACATACTAATCGAATCCACGCAACGAAAAGTTGTAAGTCGATTGTCCATGCCTATAGATTACACGACGACAAGTACTAACTTAGACTATTACAAGAAAAAAAACAATTCAAGCTTTACCTTGCCCAAGGTATCGTTTATCAATAATGGAAACTTTAAATATCTAGCGTATACTTTTTTGTACAATTTTTCTGATCGTGCATTTATCTCCAAAGTGCATCATGTTAAACTAAATCAAAAACTTTTTTCCATTCAAGAGGGTGATGATTTGTTGTATTACAATTCAGACATACGCGCTATTAAAAAACATTCAAAAGAAAATTTAATAACGGTCAATGCCAATCTAAATAAATTGGCTTTACTGTTAAAACAACAAGATATACAACTCATTTTCATGCCAGCAGTGGGAAAATATGATCTTTATCATGATTATATTATTGATAATAACTATGCCAAAGATCCATTTTTTGATTATTTACGTCCATTGAAAAAAGATTATATATTTTTAGATACCAAAAAGATTTTACTGAATGAAGTAAAAAATGGTGTTAAAGATGTTTTTTATGTAGATGATACCCATTGGAGCTATAAGGCTTCTGATGCTATTGCC
>JAYEFX010000303.1:0-19871 GCA_034658775.1 Campylobacterota bacterium | reverse complement strand
TATATTTTTTTAGTCTATCAATTCCATTTCCATTTACTTTGTACTTTTTGTTTAAATAGGTACCTTGTGAGAAAAACTCATCATTTGTTCCAATAATATTTAAAAGAGGTGTGTCTTTTTTCGAACCCAGTTTAAAGTTTTTGTAAAAATATGAGCTTTCACATGAAAATGCTGTTATTATACGAGCTTTGAAGCTATTGTTTTTATAAATAGCTGCAGCTAAACCACCTTCTGAATTTCCCATAAGAAAAATATTTTGATTGTCTACGAAGTTTAATTTTTTGAGTTTTTTGTGATTGTAATATATCTCAGCAAGACGAACTTTATGCACTTTTTTGTATTCAGAGTGTTTAGCAGGTGATTTGTATGTTGGTCTATTTTTTATCTTATGAGAGTTTGGTGCAAAAAATATAAAGCCCAAATTCTCTACAATATACTTTCTATAGACATCACCTTTATAGAGTCCCGATGAACCATGCATATAAAAAAGTGTGCTGTAGACTTTCTCCTCTTTAATATTAGGGTGAGTTTTAATAAACTCATCAAATGTACCATAAAAAGCTTTTTTTAGTCCACCAAATCCTTGAGGAAAGCCCACATATGCATATCGATATGTGTCTTTAAAGTTTTTATATTGATTGAGCGTTTGTTCAATAGTGGAGTTCAAAAAATACCTTTTAATTATCTATTTACGTTTGGTTAATTTTTGATATTTTCCATCAACTTTGAGGGGTCTGTACTTGTCGTATACCCAAGGTACAACTACATCTAACTCTTGGGGAGATATAAACCCTTTAAGCGATGGCATCATACCAAATTTTGTTACGACTTGATCTTCACAATTGGTATCTTCACGAGCGGGTTCCATGAGGTATTTTTTCAAAAATGCAACCGATTCTTTTTTCATCTGTTCATCATTAAACGGACCATCAAGAGCATCAATAGTGATCACCACACCTGCCATTGCAGCTTCTAATGGGGGAGCTACTAGGGTCTTTTTTTCTGCTTTGCTTTTTGGTCGTGAGATGGTATGACACATGGCACATTTTTTGGCAAAAATTACTTCCGGGCTTCGTGGTTGTTTAGCTTGAAGTGCTGTAGTGCATAAGGCAGTAACAGCAATAATACTTAATGTTTTTTTCATAGGAGTTTCCTTTTGTTCAGTGGAAATAATTCTACAGTATAATAAATAAAACTTATATAAAAAAATAAAGTTATATTAGAAAAAGTTAAAAGATGCTATTCTTCTTTTTTAAAAAGGGAAAGTTCATGAATCTAATTAATGTTGATTATATCAATTGGCAAGATAAAAACACAACACAAGAGTTTTGTCAATCAAAAACGATTAAAAAATACATATTGGGCATCAATAAATTTACTAAAAGTGTACTTAAGCATATTGATGTGGATGGGGTGATTGATGATTTTACACGAGTACAAAGTTCACGTAAAAAAGAGATTTTAAATATCCATGATATTGATGCGCACAATTGTATCATCCTTTGGGTGTCTACGGGAAGTCCTTTGGAAGTTAAAAATAGACTTGATGAGATGGGCTTTTCTCATATAAGCTATTTAGCCTTTTATAAATACTCTGGCTTGGATTTAATTGATCCCCCTTTTATTATGGATTTTAAAAATGATTTCTTGAGTCATCAAAATGAATATCAATGGATCTATGATAAACTTGAAGATACGGATTCTAAAGAGGTATTTCAAAAGGTGATTAATTTTAAAATATCTTTTGATTATGCGTTTATGCAAGGGTTTACGAATAACCATAAAGAACAATATTTTGATAAGCAGTTAATACACCATAAAAAAAATATAGTATTTGTTGATGGTGGTGGTTATGTGGGAGATACTTTACCTCAAATCATTGAAAACTTCCCAGATTTTAAACGTATCTATCTAATTGAACCCAATGAATTGCATATAAATATTGCAAAAAGAGATTTTGGAAATGATGATAATATTACGTTTATACATTGTGGCTTGGGCAATAGAGTTCAGACAGCTGATGAAACAACGAATCTTCAAAACAACTGTGATCATCATTACCAAGCTTTAAGTATAAATACTATTGATAATTTAATCGATGAAAAAATAGATTTTATAAAACTTGATATTGAAGGGGCGGAACAAGATGCTCTTGAAGGAGCCCGTGAAACCATCAAAAATGATCATCCAATCTTGGCCATTTGTATCTACCATAAGGCACAAGATTGGTATAAAATACCGCAAAAAGTTTTAGCCATAAATCCAAATTACAGATTGTACTTGCGTCATTATATGGAAGGGATATTTGAAACGGTGCTTTATTTTATACCTTATGATGCGTAGTTTATATATCCGAAGTGTTAAACTATGCTATAATTTTTAAACAGATAATAAATACATAATAACAAAAGGCAAACAGATGAAAATTGCACAAAACATTGGGGATCTTGTAGGAGATACACCCATCATAAAACTGAACAACATAGATAGAAATTTACCTGCAAATATATATGCAAAGTGTGAGTTTATGAATCCTACAAGTTCGGTAAAAGATCGTATTGGTATGAACATGATAAAAACAGCTATTTACGATGGACGTATTAATAAAGATACGCATATTATAGAACCTACTAGTGGAAATACAGGAATTGCATTGGCTTCACAATGTGCTTCATTGGGACTTAAACTTACCCTTACCATGCCCGAATCCATGAGTATAGAACGGCGAAAAATACTTAAAGCACTGGGTGCAAATGTGATTTTAACACCAAAAGAGTTAGGGATGCAAGGTTCTATTAATAAAGTTAATGAGATGGTAGAAAATGAAAAAAATGCAATTACGTTACAACAGTTTTCCAATCCTGCTAATCCTGCTGTTCATCGTGAAACAACCGCTTTAGAGATATTACGAGATATGGATGCCGATTTGGATATTTTTATCGCTGCTGTTGGGACAGGTGGAACGCTTACGGGAACATCTACCGTCCTGAAAGAAAAAATATCGGATCTTCATGTTATAGCGGTTGAACCTGTGGATTCACCCGTACTCTCTGGTGGACAAGCAGGACCGCATAAAATTCAAGGGATTGGTGCAGGTTTTGTTCCGGATGTTTTGAATACAAAAATATACGATGAGATCCTTCAAGTAAGTAACGATGATGCAATACAAATGGCAAAAAATTTGATGCAAAAAGAGGGACTGTTTGTAGGTATTTCTGCTGGAGCCAATGTTCATGCTGCTGTTGTTGAAGCACTTAAAGAGGAAAATAAAAATAAAAAGATTCTAACCATATTATGCGATACGGCCGAACGATATCTTAGTACGGAACTGTTTGAAGAGTAAATAATGTAAAAAAAGCACAATTATCTTGTAACGTCACACCTAAAGAACACATACTTAGTATACTTATTCTAAATTTTATTAAGGATAGAGTATGAAACATATAGTAATAAGTATGGTTTTAGCATTAAGTTTATTTAGTGCAACATTGGATGAGGGAACCGCTGCGTATGATCAGGGTAATTATAAAAAAGCTTTAGAGATTTTACCCGCACATGGTGAAAATGGTAGTATTTTAGCGCAAGAGCTTTTAGGTCATGTTTACATGTTTGGTAATGGAACAGAAGTAGATCATGCAAAAGCACAATACTGGTATTTAAAAGCAGCTACTCAAGGTAGCCAATACGCCCAAGCCAACCTTGGAAATATTTATTATAACAATACTTCTGATCCGAAACGTTTTGAAAAAGCATTAACATGGTACGGTAAAGCTTCTAAGCAAGGTAATGCAATAGCAAAACACAATCTTGCAAAAATGTACGATGAGGGAAAAGGTGGAGTAAAAGATCCCGTTTCTGCATTGCTCTACTATACTGAAGCAGCAGCTTTGGGATACGCTGGTTCACAATATACTTTAGGAGTAAAATCACATTATGGTCAAGGGGTTAAGAAAAACATGGCCGAGGCTATACAATGGTATGAAAAAGCAGCAGAACAAGATCATGCTGATGCTTTAAACAAATTGGGGTATATTTACGACAATGGCTTAGGAGTCTCTAAAAACTCTAAAAAAGCATATGGCTATTATAAAAGATCTGCACTTAAAAACAATATCTATGCCCAATATAATCTTGCAACGATGTATAAAAAAGGTAAGGGAACTAAAAAAGATTTAATGGAGGCTGAGAAATGGTATCTGCGTTCATACAATAATGGATACCTGGATGCAACGCATGGACTTGGAGTATTGTATTTTGATGTTAATGAGTTTGGTGAAGCGTTTAAATGGTTTAAAGAATCAGCACAAGCGGATGATGTAGATTCACAAAACTATTTAGGATACATGTATGAAAAAGGGAAAGGGACCAAACAAGATTACAAAAAAGCTCGAAAATGGTATGAAAAAGCAGCAAAACAAGGTAATGCAAATGCGCAAACAAACTTAGGGATACTATACGATACAGGAAGAGGTGTCAAAAAAGATTTTAAAAAAGCATTTAAATGGTATTCAAAATCGGCTAATCAAGGAGATACTATGGCGCAGTATAATATTGGTGCGATGTATTATTATGGTGAAGGAACTAAAAAAAATCTAAAGAAATCTAAAAAATGGATAACAAAATCTGCACGTGGTGGATATAAAGATGCTAAAAACTTTTTAAAGACAAAAAAGTTTTAGAAGAGTGTTGATGAGGTTTTTACTATTACTTTTTACCCTAGGTAGTTATCTTAGTGCTACTGTGTATGAAGATGCGTATTTTGCGTATAAAAGAGGTGATTATAACGTAGCAATAGAGCTTCTAACACCTTTAGCCAATCAAGGAGATGCTCAGGCTCAAAATTCACTCGGATCTTTTTATTATGAAGGAACTGGGGTCGTAAAAGATATACAAAAAGGTATAGACTTATTTCTGCAAGCTGCCAAAAATGGCTCTAAACGAGCTCAGTACAAATTGGGAGTATTGTATCAATATGGTATGAACGTTAAAAAAGACTATGCATCGGCACTCTTTTGGTATGAAAAATCCGCTGCACAAAACTATGCTTGGGCACAAACTAATTTAGCCAATATGTATGTCAATGCATATGGTGTGGAAAAAAACTACAACACAGCTCAAAAGTTGTATATGAAAGCTGCACTTCAAGGCAATGCGCAAGCTCAAAACAATGTTGCTGCATTTTATTATAACCCAGAGTTTGGTTTGAAGCTGGACAATAAAAAAGCATTGATGTGGTACAAAAAAGCCGCAGAACAGGGTCACTTAAAAGCGTTATTGACACTTGCTATCATGTACGAGATGGGAAAAGGAACACCCAAAAACTATAAACTCGCATTAAAATACTATCTTGAAGGCTCTAAAAAAGGATATATTCAGTCTTTTTTCCATTTGGGAAGATTGTATGAACATGGTAAAGGTGTAGAACAAGATGATAAAAAAGCATTTTCCTATTATGTTCGCGCAGCAAAAGATGGTTTTGCACAAGCACAATTTGCGACAGCACGTTTTTGGTATTTTGGGAAAGGGAAGAAGGTTAATATTGAAAAAGCAAAAAAATGGTTGGACATTGCTGCACGTCAGGGAAATAATGATGCACAACAATTTACTGTTCAATACAAACTCAAATAATAAAAAAGGACAACTCAAATGAATTCTTTATGGTATTTAGAATACAACGATGGAAGTAAACATGGACCAATATCTACATCTGAAGCGCAATTATTAGTGGCTCAAAATACAGATGGATATGCTTGGAAAGAGGGTTTTGCACAATGGCAAAATATTGTGGATACGGATGCGTTGTTTAATGCAGGCACATCCATGGGACCCCCTTCACGTATGGATATGGGTAATGCAAATAAAGCGGATGTGATTGATTATGTTATTTTTGGTGAAGATATTCAATACGTAGAGATAGAACTTGATCCCAATGAAAGTGCTGTAGCAGAAGCGGGATCAATGATGTATAAAAATAGCCAAATTAGAATGGATACGGTTTTTGGTGATGCGTCTAATTCAAAGGAGAATCAAGGTGGGCTATTTGGTAAACTTGTTGGTGCAGGAAAACGATTAATTACAGGTGAAAGCCTTTTTACGACAGTATTTACACACACTGGAAACGATAAAGCTACGGTTGCTTTTGGTGCTCCTTATCCTGGACGTATTATCCCTGTAGATTTATCTGAAGTTGGTGGTACTTTGATCTGTCAAAAAGATTGTTTTTTATGCGCAGCTAAAGGGGTGGCCATAGGGATCCATTTTCAAAAAAAGATTTTGACGGGTTTATTTGGTGGTGAAGGTTTTATCATGCAAAAGCTTGAGGGTGATGGTATGGCATTTATTCATGCAGGAGGAATGCTCAAAGAGATAAATCTTAAAGAGGGTGAAACCTTACATTTAGATACAGGGTGTTTAGTTGCAATGCAACCTCATGTGCAGTTTGATATAGAACAAGCTGGAGGGATCAAATCAGGTCTATTTGGTGGTGAAGGTTTTTTCTTTGCACGACTTCAAGGTCCTGGAACTATCTGGGTGCAATCATTACCATTTTCACGATTAGCTGGACGTATGCTAGCAGCTGCTCCACAAGGTGGTGGTTCAGATAAAGGTGAGGGCTCTGCTCTTGGTATTATTGGTGACCTAGCAATGGGCGATAGATTTAATTAAGGATAAAAGTAATGGATACAATTACACAAACAACACGAACAAGTTATGGAAAGAATATTGGTAATTCATTTAAAGGAGTTGCTGTTGGTTTTGCACTTATTATTGCATCCATTACACTGTTGTGGTGGAATGAGGGTAGAAGTGTGGATCAGGCGACTGCATTGCAAGAGATGCAAAGCAATATTGTCACCTTAGCCAATACAAAATATGATGCACAACATGAAGGGAAAGCGGTTTTACTTCAAGGGGAAGTAAAGCCTTTAAGTGAAGTTGTAGATCCAGAATTTGGAGTACGAAGTGATGGTTTGGTGTTGCGAAAAACAGTGCAGATGTATCAGTGGAAAGAGAATAAAACGACGCACACTGAAGAGAAAGTTGGAGGTTCAACGCAAACAACAACAACGTATGATTATGTTAAAGAGTGGTCCAGTACAGCTATAAATTCATCAACATTTCAAGACTCTGTAGGGCATCAAAACCCAATGATGAATCATAAAAGTGAAACCTATGCAACGGATGCACAATTGGGAGAGTATTATTTAGATAAAAATATGATACGTCGTATTGGTGCATCGCAAAGTTATCATGGATTAGCAAAAATGCCTGAACAAATTGGTGAAGCAATAAATCATAAAAATTTTTTATACATTGGATTTTCGGCACAATTGCCACGTGTGGGAGATGTTAAGATTACGTACAGTTACGCACCAGCAGGTATCTATACATTTGCAGCAAAATCACAAAATAAAGCCTTGGTCAATTACACTACAGACAATGGAAAATCATTTGCATTTGTGCGTCCTGGAAATGTTGATGCAAAAATAATCTTTAAAGAGGAGCTCGAAGCAAATAATGTTTTAACGTGGATACTTCGAGGTGTTGGATTGATGTTGATGTTTATTGGGTTTAGTTTGATCATGGGACCTCTTGCTACTTTGGTTAAAGTTATTCCAATGTTCTCTTCAATTATGACAGGAGTGACAAGTATTGTTGCGGGTATTTTGACACTGATTTTAGGATCTTTGGTGATCGCTTTATCCTGGTTTGGCTCTCGACCAATTTTATCCGTAAGCATTTTGCTTATTGCAATAGGAATTGCTGTTGCAATGAGTAGAATGAATAAAAAAACTTCCACGACAAGTTTCTCTAAAGAAGAAGAATCTACACCACCGCCACCGCCCCCTAGATCACCACAAGAAGAAGGTACACCTCCACCAAGATCGCCACGAGAGGAAGGTACCCCTCCGCCACCTCCGCCGCCAAGAGATGAGGGTGGATCAAAAGTATAAACAGATGATGAAAATAGGGTATATATTTTTTATATTAAGTACGTTTATCTATTCCAATGAAGAGATTTTTTCATTGGAATTTCAAGAGAATACTATTCAAAAACTAAAGCATATGGATGCCCATATTATTTGGATAAAAGAGACCAAGTCTGAACTTTTAATGCCTAGACTTTCTAAAGGATTTTCAAAACAAAAACAAGAACGTATTAACCCTATTTTAGAAGATTTGCATACTTTGTACGCCAATAATATTTTACAATGTGGTGCGATGGAGATGCGTTTTTATTTAGGATATGTTTCTGAAAATTTATTATCAATATATACCTATTACACATACGATTGTGCTAATCAACGAAGTGGTTCAACGAGACAGGGATATCTGTATGATTTAAATACCGCACAACGTTATACTCTAAATCACCTTTTAGAGTTTCAAAAAAATACACCAATACGCAATGGCAAAAATTGGGATGTATGGGAATCTTATCGAGAAAATATTTTTGCACCAAAATTGCGTGACGAGATTCTTAAATTAAAAAGTTGGAAGACGCAACAATTGCAAAAGTCGTTATGTGATTACAGTGATGTTCAAGTGTGGAAAGATCCATTTTGGGTATTGCTCGAGGAGGGTATAGAATTTAAACCGTATTTTCCTTACTCACTAACAGGATGCATGGATCAAGAGACGATTATTTTTTCAAAAGATTGGTTGCTACAATATAAAAATACCAATTTTCCAGATATACTAGATTACTAATTTGTACGAACACACCGTACAAAGTATGTATTCTTTTTTACTTTTCTATGGCTGTCACTGTAGAAAAAATTAACATACCATGCTAAATTTTTATCGTTGGCTACTTCAGTACTTGACCAATACGGTGCAGGAACAATATAGATAAACGCATCATCTATGGCTGGATTTATTTTACGCATTCCCTCTTTTTTTATATCGGCTAAATCTGAAAGCTCAAGCATTGTAGGAAGTCTCCAATCGTTATGATGTGCTAGATCAAGTTTGTTGCAGTAGTCTATGGCTTCATCCCAATTTTTTAAACTTTCATCTAAAGCAGTGTATTTATTGTCTTGCCATTGAAGATTTGATTGCGTGTGAGTTACAGTTTGAGTATGTGAATCTCTAAGAAATGTTTCAGGCTTTTTATTTTCACACCCCCATTGAGATAAAAAAATGAGGGTGAAAAATATTGATGGATACAGTTTGCGATACATAACTGTATTTTTTTAATGATTTATTTAAGATTCTTTTTAAGGATTTCACTACTGTGCGCTACATCCCCAATAGATCCTAACCACCATTTTCCTGTACCCATAGATGCATATCCACCTCGAACACTTATATTGTTTCTAAATGATGCAAATACAATGTAGTATCTTTTACCCACTTGTTCTACAAATTTCACGTTGAAGTTTTGCCATCGTTGGTTGAAGTACCCACCTTCTACAAGCTCCAATACTTTGACATTATTTAAATCTTTTACAATTCTCATGTGGGATATTTTTCCTAGATTTCTACCTCTTTTATGCAATGGTTTGAGAAGTTTATGCGCTATTGCTAAAAGTTTTTTGTCCTTACTTACGGCTTGTGGTAATCTTTGTTTTTTGACCATTTCATAACGAGCTTTTTTAAGTTTTTCACCATAAGTTTTATAGGTTTTCATAAATTTTGCTGTTGAAGTGCTGTACTTTTTGTACACAGCCATATCAAATGCTTTTTGATTGTTGAGTGACTTTAAACCCGCTTCATATTTTTCCAATTCGCTTATAAGATTGGATTGTGTTCGCATAGCATTTTTAACCGCTTTTTCTCCATTTAAATAGGTTCGAATTCCCGCTTCCATTTCGTATTTGTATGTTTGTTGCTGATCTTTGATACTGCTTTGAATATCGTCCATAACTCTTTTTGAAAGCCAGTTTGAATATATTTGAAAATCTATGTCGGATTTTTTTGTTTTAGCAACATCTTTAATAAATGTTATCATATCGGGTAGAATTTTTTTATAATTATCAAGTGTTGCTATCCATTGAGTAACTTCTTCAGGCTCACAATGTTTTACCCAAACACTTTTTGGTAGTCGTGCATTAAACGTTTTTTTGTCAAAAACAGCTTGAATACTTTTGACCTCTTCATCAATCTGGGCTTGCGTACGCGTGTTTGAACTGGTTTTTGGTTCAGAGATACTTTGAGCTGGTTTGCTTGCATCATTTTTAGGTGCACTAGAGGCTGGCTGCTGTGTTGTTGTTTTTGGTGCCGTTGTAGGTACTTGCTGCGGTGCAGTTTTTGTAGGTTGGGCTTGTGTGTTTTGTGGCTGTTGAAGCTCTTGTACGCTATTGATTGCATTGCCCAAATCACCCAAACTAAATGCCATAACATTTGTACTAATGACAAGTGATGCAGCTAAGACTAACTTTTTTTTCATAATTTTCTCCATTTGTAAGATATATAATACAAAATTATACCTATGTACTGTTCTTTAAAAGTTCTTTTATAGATAAATTCACTACAATTATGCATGTATAACTTTTTCCCTTATAAGCAAATGAATCATCGACAGATATTATTGTATGGCTTTCATTTTAGTTTTGTATTTATTTTTTCTCTGGCCATTGTGCGTGATTGTGTATTTAATAATTATTTCAATGCTAGTATAAACTTTATGTCACTATGTTTTACTTTTGTATCGTATTACATACTTCATTATAGAGATAAAACAAATTTGGCCACGTATATTATTATGAGTATTGCTATTATTCCATTGTATTTATTGATCTATTTCAATCATTTTGAAAACATGGTTATCGTGTATGTACTTTTATTGCCCATTGCATCATTTTTTTTACTCGATTTCAAAAAAGCAATGATTGCCAATGCACTTATTTATTTACTTCTTATTTTAATGCTGTATTATATCTTTATGGTTAATCCTGAAGCTTCAATTTTAAGTAATTCAAAAGCACTTATAAATATTGCGTTTGCCTCGATGTTTATTGTATTTTTTGGAATTTTTTATCATTTAGCTGTCGAGTCTTCACTTAAGGCGATGATCAAATCAAATCGTCAAAAAGATATGTTGCTCAAAGAGGTTCACCATAGAGTTAAGAACAATTTAAATATCACTGCTTCAATGTTGGGGTTGCAAGCGATGAATGATATTCCTGAAGTAAAAAAACAGCTTTTAAAAAGTAAAAAACGGATTGAAACCATCTCTGCAGTTTATGAGATGCTGTATGCACAAGATGATTGTGAAAAGATCAATTTTCATGATTATACTTTATCTTTATTTCAAATGTACGATAGCCAAAATAACTGCATTTTAGAGCTTGATATGGATAAAAACTTAACGTTGTATTTGGATAAAATGGTGCAGTTTGGATTGATGATTAATGAGATGATGACCAATACCATCAAATATGCAAAAAACGATGAACAATTACGCATTAAAATTATGTTGAGCCTTAATGAAAATCAATATACATTTAAATATCAAGACAATGGAAAAGTACGCATCAATATTGATGAATTATTTGACTCAAAAGGACTGGGGATGAACTTAATAGATATAAGTGTTAAACAACTTGATGGTAACTTAAAATGTAACTATAGCGATGGTTTATGTTATGAAGTGAGGTTTTACGATGCCTAAAATAGTGATTGTTGAAGATGAGTTAATAGCTGCGGAGTACTTAAAACAAATAATTATCCGCAGTGGTTTTGATGTTTTGGATATTATCAACAATGGGAAAGATGCCATGGAAAAAATTCCTAAACTTTGCGCGGATATTGTTTTGATGGATATTATGCTTAAAGATAATATTAGTGGAAGTGAAGTCGCATTGTCCTTAAAGCAAAATTCACCCAATACCATTGTGATTTTTTTAACGGCATACAGCGATAAAGAGATGGTGGATTATGCGATGCAATCCAATTGTTATGGATACATGATTAAACCGTATAAGGAGGATGAGATTATTAATACCTTGAAGGTATTGTCTGCACGGTTTAATAAAATTGCTGCTCCCAAAGCAATAGACGCACATCTTGTGACACTTGATGGAAATCTTGTATTTGATATGAATTTAAGGCGTTTATTTCGTGAAAATAAAGAGATAGAATTGGGGCAAAGAGCTCTAAGGTTGATTGAGTTGTTGTGCAAGCAGCCTAATGTAACCGTAGAAAATGAAAAAATCTATTTGTGTGTTTGGGAAGAGAGTAGAAGTGCTACAACCTTACGAACACTTATTTATCGTATTCGAGGTAAAGTTGGGAAGAATATTATTCACAATGTAAATGGCCTAGGGTACATGATTAAAAGTTGATTGATGAAGAATATTAAAAAAATTTTTATTTTGAGCAATTTGGGGTTTAGTGTACTTACTTATGCTGCAGGGTATCAAATTCCTAACCACTCTATAAATGCCAATGCATTAGCAACTGCGTATGTGGCAAATGCAAAAGGTGCAGATTCTGCGTATTATAATCCTGCAAATATGGTTCACAATGATTCCAACAATGCTTTAGAGATATCTTTAAACTATGTTACTTTAGATACGATTGCTTATGATTCACTTGATCATGCGATTCACATTGCATCGCAAAAAAATGCAACTGCTATTCCTAGTTTGCATTATGTCTGTGCAGCACTGAACAGATCTGGAATACGGTTTGGATTGAGTATGATTTCCCCCGCAGGATTAACACGACAATGGTTGCAAATGCCCGCAGTTGCAAGTGCTAAAGAGTATGCATTGCAAACCATTGAGATTAATCCAAGTATGGCTTTAGCTCTTAACGATAAACTCTCTTTGGGGTTTGGATTACGATATGTTCAAGCAAAAGGTGTTGTTCAAGTTGATGGAAGTAGCCTACCTTTGAATCCACCCAACAGTGTTCCGTATGCTATGAAGATGAAAGGTGATGCCCACTCTTTTGGATACAATCTGGCACTTTCATATACGATGAGGGATAATTTGAATCTCAGTGCAACGTATCGTTCAAAAGTAATATTGGATCTGCAAGGTGATGCTAATGCTACTGTAGCGGGTGTGCCAATTGCATCAAAAGCAGCTACACGCATACCCATCCCTGCAAATCTTATTATTGCATTAGCATACAGATTTGACAATGATGTAACGCTTGAGATGACGTACGATAAAACACTGTGGAGTGTGGTGAAACAAACAAACTTTGAGTTTGATGACGCAACGCTGGAGTCTGTTTTAGGAAAAAGTACACCAAAAGATTGGAAAGATACGCATGCATACCGCTTGGGCATAACTAAAAAATATAAGAATACAACACTAATGTCTGGATTGGCGTACAGTACCAATGCGGCTGATGATCAATACGTGAGTTTCTCCTCTCCTGAATCGGATACCTATACGGTTTCTTTTGGTTTTAAATATCGTATTAATGAGAGTATGGATATAGGATCATCTGTTTTAGTTGCGCGAAGTATTAAGCGAACGGTTATTCAAGAAGAGCTCTTAGGAGTAGATGGTACATTGGGACAACGTGATATTTATGTGCTTAATTTTGGTCTGGGATTTACGTTTTAAATAGTTAGGGGGAGAGTCTTTTATACTCTTGACATCCTAACTCATCTTCTCCATCGCAAGCCTTTTTCCAAAGAATTTTAGCTTTTTGATCATTTGATTCTACACTTTGCCCCATGGCATACATGTATCCAAGGTAGGTACATGCTCGAAAATGATTCGCATCACAGGCTTTTTTGTATAAGGGAAATGCTTTGGCGTAATCGCGTTGATCTATAAATATATCGCCTTCTAAAGTACATGCTTCCATATCACTGCTTAGGCATGCTTTATGATAAGCTTGTTGTGCTTTAGTTAAATCTTTTTTAATCCCTAAACCTTTTTTATATAAATATCCAAGATTGGAACATCCATCCATCACATCATCATCGCAGAGTTTTTGATATTTTTGAACATCGTTAACAACTCCTTGTTTAAAAACATCATTGGTTTTATATAAGAGTTTAAACATTTGGCACTGTTTTGCGTATTTATTTTGACAAACTTTATCAAGCAAATAAAAAGCTTCAATGCTATCTTGCTTGACAATATGCCCATAACCGTACATTGTTCCCAATTCAAAGCAAGCCTTTATATCGTTTTGATTGCATTTGGTTTGCAGTTGATTGACTTTATTTGCGTGCAGATGAATGCTAAAAAATAGCAATAGTATGCAGAGTGTTTTTATCATGAGAATATCCTGTATTGTATAGTGCTAAGTATAGCAAGCAGATGTTTCAAAAGTGTGACGTTAACGTCGAATTAATCCTATAGCGAAACCTATAGCAAAACCAATGAAGTGCGCATACCAAGCGATTGGAAGACCAATAAGTAGTGGTGCTAATGATATAAGAACAATCCATGTCGTGATCCCTTTTCTTTGAGATTGATCAATTAACGCTACGTAACCCATCAACACACAAATAGCACCTGAAGCACCGACAAGATTATGATTCATGCCAAAATACTGCATAAAATAAAAACTTCCAAGAGAAGTAAGCACTCCCCCTACAAAATAGAGCAAAATAAAATACACCTTGCCTCTAAACTTTTCAATCATATTTCCAAATTGAAACAAAACAAACATGTTCATCAAAAGGTGCAACTCCCCACCATGAGCAAACATAGTAGAAAGTGGTTGGTACCATAAGTCGTATTCTAGAAATAGGCTGTTCAATCCCATCTTTGCGGTGCCATATTCAATATTGATTTGTACTAGATACATTAGTAGGGTGATTAAAATAGTAAAGTTTGTGATGCTGAGGTGTTGTCGTATATTATTCATGGGATAAAAATGCCTTTAGGGTACAGTTTATGCGTTGTTGAATCTCTTTTTCATCGTAATGATTAAAATCTATTTGCATGCGAAAAAGATTTTTTCCATTGACCTTGAAAGAGGTTAAAAGGTAGCCCGCATAGAGTTTGCAGTGTTTGCTTTTAGAGTTTTTTTTATTGGGATGCAGTTTATCATTTTCAATCACCTCATAGTAGATATCCACAATTTTTTGCATTTTTGGATTGGGGGTGATATTTATTGTGTTTAAAAAGTAGTTTTCAATATTTTTTGGGTTAATTTTCTCTTTTAGTTCAGTTGGCATGTATTGTGAATATTCAAACTCACCGTGAAGGGTATAGTTTCCTTTTTTATAAAGGGCAATGGCCTCTTTGAGTTTTTGTGCATCAAAAACCTTGTCAAAACATACCACTTCTTGTTGGCATTTAAGCCCAGAGTTTTGTGCTTCTTTTTGTACATCATTTTGATTCATCTCATCAAGGAAGCGAACGTATAAGCTCATCACTGCAGCCATAATAACGATGGTCGCAAGAGTAAAGAAACGGTTTACTTTAGCACCGTCTCTTGTGTGTTTCATACCAATGCCTGCTTAAGCACATCCTCAATTGTATCGACTGGAACCAGTTCAAGAGCATCTTTAACTTCATCAGGGATATCATCAAGATCACGTTTAAAGTTTTTTCGTGGAATCAATGCTTTGGTCATTTTTGCTTTAAATGCAGCAATGAGTTTCTCTTTGAGTCCACCAATAGGTAAAACTTTTCCACTAAGCGTAAGCTCTCCTGTCATGGCAATATCCGCTTTGATCTTTTTATTACTAAGTAATGAAGCGATGGCTAATGCCATGGTGATCCCTGCACTTGGCCCATCTTTTGGAGTGGCACCTTCTGGAATATGTAAAAGTATATCGTAACGTTTGTACACTTCACTTACTTCAGGAAAAATTTTATCTTCAATCTCTTTAGGACTTTGAGGTACTAAATCTTGCGCAATTTTTAGTTTTTTATTGTCAATAAGCAGTTTAACTACTGAGTTTGAAATTTGTGCAGATTCTTTCATAACCGCACCTAGGTTTCCTGTAACGTTCAAGGAACCTTTACCGCGTATTTTTGCGGCTTCGATTTTAAGAACATCGCCACCAACACTTGTCCATGCAAGCCCATTGGCAATACCAATTTGATCTTTTTTATCCGCTGGATCAATTTCAAAAATAGGTTGATCAAGATAATCTTGAATATTTTTAGTTGTAATAGAGACTTTTTTAAAGTCACTGTCAACTAAAATTTGTTTTACCACTTTTCTAAATATTCGAGCAAAAGTTCGTCTTAAGTTTCGGACACCAGCTTCTCTGGTGTAATTGGAGATAATCATCTCCAGTGTTGTTTTGGTGATGTTCACTTCAGATTTTTTAAGACCATGTTTAATAAGCTCTTGAGGAATTAAATAGTTTTTTGCAATATGATATTTTTCATTGGGTGTGTATGAGGAGATCTGGATAAACTCCATACGATCACGTAATGGTGCTGGAATATTTCGTGCATCATTAGCCGTTGCTACAAAGATACATGCAGATAAATCAATATGGAAGTTTAAGTATAAATCTCTAAATTCATGATTTTGTTCAGGATCTAAAATCTCCAACATCACTGCTGTTGGATCACCACGATGATTGGCTCCAACTTTATCAATCTCATCCAAAACAATGACAGGATTCATCTTCTTGGCATCAATAAGACCTGTGACTAATCTTCCAGGCATGGCTCCCACGTAAGTGCGTCGGTGCCCACGCAACTCATTGACATCTTCCATACCACCAAGAGCAATACGACACAATGGTCGCTGTAAAGCTTTGGAGATGGAGTTTGCCAAAGAGGTTTTTCCCACTCCAGGAGGTCCCACAAAACACAGAACGGTTCCTTTTGTTTTGAGATCTTTAATATCTCTTTTTTCAAGTATCTCTTTAACGGCAAAAAATTCTGTAATACGATCTTTTGCTTTTTCCAAAGAATAATGATCATTGTTAAGTTGTTCCTCAACCGCATTTACATCAATAGGATTATTGGCCATTTTACCAAAAGGGATATCCAATACTTGCTCTACATACGTTTGCAGTAATGATGCATCGGGTGAATCACTGCTCATTCTTGAGAGTTTGGAGATTTGTGCTTTGGTCTCTTTGTATCCATCTTTTGGCATAAAAGGTTTGAGTTTTTTGAGCTTCTTTTTATACGAAGCGATCTCTTTGTCTTTTTGACCATCTGTACCAAGCTCTTTATTGATCGCTTTCATCTGTTCTTTAAGAAAATAGTTTTTTTGATTTTTCTCAATTTTAGAGTTCACTTTAGCCGTAATACTTTTTTGAATCTCAAAGTTTTCTATCTCTTCTTTAATAATCTCAATTAAAGCACTTAATCGAATCTCAACATTTAATTCTTTAAAAAGTTTGTAGGCATTTTTTTTAGACAGTTGCAATACGGAAGACATAAGATCCAATATACGTACAGGATCAGAGTTCTCTTCAATCGTTTTAACTAAATCAACGGGAAACTTATTGTTCAGACGTGAGAGTTTTTTAATGGAATCTCTTAAAATACCAATAAGAGCATTGACCTTTTTTTCATCGTCTAAAATAGGATTCATGATATCTACTAAAACCATGTTGGGGCTGGTTGAAGTGAAACTTTGAACTTGAGCTTTTTCAAGTCCTTGGAAAAGTACTTTGATTCTTCCATCAGGAAGCGTTACTTTTCGCATAATATTTCCCACGACTCCAACATCGTAAAATGAGTTTTCATCTATATTTGAGCTGTCATGTCCCTCTTTGCTAATTGTTACAAAGATTAGGGTGTTGTTGTCAATGGCATATTGAATTGAGTCTAGGTTTGTTTCATCACTTAAAAATAGTGGTGCGATCATAAATGGATATAAAAATATCTCATCTTCCACCACTAAAGGTAATTGTGATGGAAATTGATCATAATTGTTCAGTTCCAAATAGTTTTCCTTATTTGTGTTTAGTTTTATCGTTTAGGATGTGTTTCGTTATTAAAATATATCTTTGTACCAAGGTTTTTGAGGCTCTTCATATTGAATCTCTTCATCCTCACCACCAAATAAATCACCTTCAAAAGCTCTTTTATACAAAGGTACTTGAACTTTTTGAATATCTTGCGGATTCATCCAGTTTTCTGCCACTCGTGCTTTATAAAATGCAGCAGCTTTTGGTTTTCCTGTACGTGCATAAAGTTCAGCAATCTCATTGTCAAATAAAGCTTTAGACATGTAAAGTCGTGCGTACATGGTTTGCACTAGATGAATGTACGGAGATTTTGGAAAATTAACCATGTATTTTTCAATCTCTACTACAGTTTTTGTTACAAGTTCTTGCTCTCTAAATTGGTTTTTAAAGGCCATGAAATTTGCTTTGATTTTCATGTATCGAATGTAATCAATGTTTTTAGAAAATGCAAATTTTCGAATGTACTCATCAAAGTAGAAATTTGCCATTTGATACTCTTCCTCTTCCATGTGTGCTTGTGCTATAAGCAACAATGCCGTAGGAACCAAAGGGGAATTTTTATGCTCACTTTCAAGTGATACATAAGTGTCATCAGCATCATCAAGTTGATACCCAGCTATTTGTTTAATCATGTTGTTGTACCAGTACAGTGCAGGTTTGTTGTACTCTTGTGGACCTTTTTTTGAGGAACATGCAGTAAATGCAAATAGCGCTATAAATATCAGTGTTGTCATTTTGAATAGTTTCATTATTCTACCTTAGTAAATTTTATCTAATGATTTTATCTAATAGTTGCTATAATAAATTTTAAAGTAGAAAATATTTGGAGTAAATATGAAATTAACCCTTATTGGTAATGGAAATATGGCATTGTCTTTGGCTAAAGGATTGTGTGAATCGTATGAATTAGAAATTATTGGTCGAGATTTGATAAATCTTGAGCAGTTTAAAAAAGAGGTTCCTCAAGTTGTTGTTAAAGTATTGCAAGACAATGAAAATATTCGTGGCAAGAATATATTGTTGTGTGTTAAACCTTACGTTTTAAGTGAGATAGCAGCACGACTTCAAGGTGAAGCCAATACGTTGTATTCAATCTTAGCGGGCACAACCATAGAATCTTTGAAAAGTCAAATTCAAGCAGAATCGTATGTGCGAACCATGCCAAATTTAGGGGCTTCTTATCATGCTTCAATGACAACTCTAACGGGCGATGAAAATGCAAAGAATAAAGCCATAGAGATATTTAATTCTATTGGAACAACACTTTGGGTCAAAACACAAAAAGAGCTTGATATTGCAACGGCTATTGCAGGAAGTGGTCCTGCTTATCTTGCATTGATTGCTGAAGCATTGAGTGATGGTGGTGTGCGATGTGGTTTAACACGAAGCGACAGTCAAACTCTTGTTAAGGGGCTTTTTTCTGGGTTTGCACCATTGATTCAAAACAATCAAGCATCTGCTATTAAAGATGGGGTGATGAGTCCTGGTGGAACTACTGCTGCAGGGTATGCTATGCTGGAAGAAAATGGTGTACGTACCGCGATGATTCAAACTGTTGCAGCAGCATTTAAGCAAGCTATTAAACTTGGAAAAAAATAGTTTTACCCTTTTTGAAACACTTTTAAGTGTACTTCTTCTTTCTATTGTTGTGGCTGGGTTTTATAAACTTAGCACCGCATCAAATGATCAACAGATTTATGCTCAATTTCAATCACACAATGCACATCAACATCAAGAGGCGTTTGATTATGTTTATGATGATGGTTTGGAAACGGCACAATTAAAAATTACAAATGGAGTAAAGTTTAAAAAAATAATCTACACAACTCCTGATATAAAACTGGAAAACTATACTTTGGAAACGAAGTGATGAAAGATTCAATTATACTATTTGAATTGATTTTATCCATTGTGATAATCTCTTTAGTTGGTGTTTATTCAGTGGTATTTTTAGGGAAAATACATACCCAATCGCACAACAACAGTCAACAAAATGCAATCAAAACCCAACTCTATACGGCGCATAATATACTCAAAAACCGACAACAAAATG
>JAYEFX010000302.1:0-4628 GCA_034658775.1 Campylobacterota bacterium | reverse complement strand
GTTTTTCCTAGAGATTATAAACGTGTATTAAAAGAACAAGCAGCAAAAAAGAAGGAGGTGTAAGATGGGAAAAGTAACAGGATTTAAAGAATTTGAACGAAAAAACTTTACCTTAGCCCCAGTAGAAGAAAGAGTTAAACACTACAATGAGTTTACAACGCCTTTAAACAAAGCCGACATGGAAGATCAAGCCGCACGATGCATGGATTGTGGTGTACCATTTTGTCACAGTAATTATGGTTGTCCAATTGGAAATTTAATACCTCAATTTAACGATCAAGTTTACAGAGGAAAATGGGAAAATGCTTTTAGAACACTCATGAGTACCAATAACTTTCCTGAATTTACAGGACGTGTATGTCCTGCAACATGTGAAACGGCATGTGTATTGGGCATGAACGAAACTGCTGTAGGAATTAAAAACATAGAATATGAAATTATTGAAAAAGCATATCGAAAAGGTTGGATGAAAGCACAAATTCCAAAAAGACAAACAGGTAAAAATATTGCTGTTGTAGGAAGTGGGCCTGCGGGCTTAGCAGCAGCAAATCAACTTAATAAAGCGGGACATAATGTAACGGTTTATGAAAAAGATAAACGAATTGGTGGACTTGTACGATATGGTATTCCAAATTTTAAACTTGATAAAATCAACGTTGTTCAACGAAGAGTAGACTTAATGAGTGCCGAGGGTGTTAAATTTATCACCGATGCCAATATTGGAGTAGATATTGATCTGGCTGATCTACAAGAGGTAAATGATGCTGTAATTATTGCAACAGGAGCAGGAAATCCAAGAGATCTACCTATTGAAAATAGAGATGCCAATAATATCCATTTTGCAATGGAATTTTTATCTCAAGCAAATGGTCGTGTTGAGAATGAAAAGTTTGATAAGGATATCTTAGCAACAAACAAACATGTGGTTGTTATTGGTGGGGGAGACACAGGAAGTGACTGTGTTGGAAACTCCATTCGTCAAGGTGCATTAAGTGTAACGCAAATTGAGCTTCTTCCTCAAGCACCGCTTGAGCGTCCAGAGGATATGCCATGGCCAACTTATCCAAGAGTCTTTAAAATGTCTACTTCACAAGCAGAAGGTTGTGAAATGGATTTTAATGTTTTATCAAAATCATTTATTAAAGATGCAAACAATAATGTTACAGGGATCAACTGCGTTAAAATACAGTGGGGCAAACAAGGGTTTGATGAGATTGAAGGAACTCAATTTGTATTAAAAGCAGATTTAGTACTTTTAGCCATGGGGTTTTTAGGGCCATTGCAAGAGGATGTCATACAAGAACTCAATTTGCAAACCGATGAACGAAGCAATATCAAGACAACAGGGTTTAGTACATCTACAACTGGTATATTTTGCGCAGGAGATTGCAGAAGAGGTCAATCACTCGTTGTCTGGGCTATTCACGAAGGTCGAGAATGTGCCGTTGAAGTGGATGAATATTTAACAAGCAGCAAAACCATGCTTAATCGTAGAGATGCATCTCTTTGTGAGCTTTAAACAAATATTTTAATATTTTATTGGGTGGAGATTGCACCACCCAACTCTCTCTTTTATTGTGTATCAAAATGTTACAATTAAATTTTACTTAGACATAAATATTACATTTAAAATATAATTCTAATTACTTTAGTGATATTTTATAAGATACTTTATACAAGTTATTCTAAAACATGGAGGAATCAATGGTCACAAATGATGTTATTTCAACCGATGTACTTATTGTTGGAGGGGGACCTGCTGGACTAGCAACAGCAATCTCTTTGGCCGATAAGTTAAAACAAAAGGGTGAAAACAAAAGAATAATGCTGATTGAAAAAGGTAATTCAATTGGTTCGCATATACTTTCAGGTGCAGTGATACGACCTGCAGTATTTAAAGACCTTTTAACAACAGGTGAATTTGATGGAATCCCTTTTGATTCATTGGTAAACGATGATGTAACGGTAAAACTAAATGATGATGGAAGTGCTAGTACATTGCCCTTTCATCCACCATACATGAACAATGAGGGCAATTATATCGCTTCTTTAGGGCAAGTTTGTAAATATCTTGCTACTTTAGCTACTGAGCGTGGTGTAGAGATCTACACAGGTTTTGCTGTAGATTCAGTGATCTATGACGATGGAAAAGTAACTGGGGTAAAAACTATCGATACAGGAGTTGATCATCATGGAGTTAAACAAAAAAACTTTCAAAAAGGAACAACAGTAGAAGCAGGTATTACTATCTTAGCTGAAGGTACACGTGGAAGTTTAACTAAAACCGTTGTTGAAAAATTAAATCTTGATAATGGTAGAAACCCACAAATATACTCTTTGGGTGTAAAAGAGATTTGGAAAATGCCAGAAGGAAGTGTAAAAGCAGGTTCTGTTAAACATACCTTTGGTTACCCTCTTCGAGATAAAGAGGAGTTTGGTGGTGGATTTATCTATGGTATGACTGAAGATAGATTGGCTATTGGATTGGTTATTGGTCTTGATTATCAAGACCCCTCTTTTGATGTACACGCCGCGATGCAAATTTGGAAAACACACCCTGAAGTTTCGGCGATGCTTGAAGGTGGTTCAGTAATTGAATCTGGAGCTAAAACCTTACCTGAAGGTGGATGGAATTCTGTTCCAAAATTTTATGATGATAATTTAATGATTGTAGGGGACAGTGCTGGTTTTCTTTCAACAGCACGACTAAAAGGTGTTCACTTAGCCGTTCGGTCAGGAATTTGTGCTGCAGATGCCGCTTGTGAAGCGTTAATTAAAAACGACACACGTAAAGCATCATTAAAAAAATATGAAGAGTTAGTAAACAACAGCTTTATTCACAAAGAGCTCTACCCTACACGTAACTTTAGAGCTGTTATGAATGATGGTATGGTTTTAGGTGGCCTTAAAATGGGTATCCAACTTATAACTGGCGGTGGATGTCTAATGGTACCAAAAACTGAAGCAGATAATGAAACAACACTTAGTACAAAAGAGTTTGCGGCTACTGGTAAGCAAGCATTTAAAGATAGATTTGCAGGGCAACTTGAGTTTGATAAAAAACTTACTTTTGATAAAGTAACCAGTGTTTACCACTCAAAAGCGATGCACGATGAAGTGCAAGTGCCTCATCTGCATATTAAAGACGCAAAAGAGTTTCAATCATCTAATATTGAACAATATGGATTGGCATGTGCCTCTTTATGTCCAGCTGAAGTCTATGAGCTTCATGCTGATAAACAAGGAAATAAGAGTCTAAGAATGCATGCAGAAAACTGCGTTCATTGTAAGACTTGTGATATTAAAGCACCTAACGGTGGAATTATATGGACTACACCATACGGTGGCGATGGTCCTGATTATGATTGTATGTAAGGAGGAGGTATAAATATGGCTTTAACAATAATTAGTTTAATGAAACAAGTACCATTACCATCTGAGATGAGAATGGGTGATGATGGGTTAATGGATAGAACAAAAGCAAAATCAATCATCAATATTGATTGTGGATATGCCCTAGAAGCTGGTCTTCAACTTAAAAGTGAAAACCCTGATGCCAAACTTATCGTTTGCTCAATGGGACCACCCTCTTTTGATGACTCCCTTAAAAAAGCGATATCAATGGGATACGATGAAGCGTATCTTTTAAGTGATCGACGACTTGGAGGTAGTGATACCTATGCTACTGGACTTGCTATTGCAACCATGCTTCGACATTTAGGATACGGAAAAGGCTTAAACGAAGATTTTGTCATTGTTGCAGGTCGACAAACATCCGATGGTGATACAGCACACGTACCTTCACAAGTTGCAGAAAATATGGATATTCCTCAAGCAACATTTATTGAAACAGCAGATTTAATAGATGGAAATGTCGTTGCACGACGAATCATTGAAGGTGGTTATCAAATGATGAAACTGCCACTTCCTTGTACTTTATCGTTTACACCAACAGGTATTGATCCACGAAGACCAACATTAAGTGGTGCTGTAAAAGCACGAAATACGGAAGTAACGGTATTTAATATTGATGATGTTAATCTAAGTGATGAAAATATTGGATTAAGTGGATCACCAACTATTGTGGCAAAAGTTGCCAATATTAAAAGTGAAAGAGCCCCAATTAAGATGTGTGAAGGACACAATGAATCTGAACTTGTACAAAGTTTAATTCAAAATGTCAAATCGGGTAAAAATACACTTGAAGTCAAAGCTAAAAAAGCGGCAAAAGAGAAGAAAAGACCTGAAGGTTTTGAAGATGTTGACTTTAGAAATGGTGCTAGTGGTATTTTAACCTGGGCCGAAGTGGTTAATGGAAAAATTTCACGACCTTCATTGGAACTGCTAACTCCAGCTCGAAGTCTCGCAAACGATCTTGAAGATGGAACAAAAGTGATGACGCTAATCATTGGTAAAGCTATTGATCATTTAGCAAAAGAGCTTGTAGCTCATGGAGCAGATGAAGTTATTGTGGTTGATGATGAACGACTTGAAGAGTATCGAATCTTACCTTTTGCAACTACTTTTGCACAAGTGATTAAAGATAAGAATCCAGAAATTGCACTGTTTGCAGCAACTACTGCAGGTCGAGAGTTAGCTCCAAGAATTGGTGTTAAAACGCATGGTGG
>JAYEFX010000301.1:0-4647 GCA_034658775.1 Campylobacterota bacterium | reverse complement strand
AATAATCTCAATTAATTCTGTTGTAATCGCTGCTTGTCTTGCTTTATTAAACTCTACAGTTAATGCATCAACTTTTTCTTTAGCATTGTTTGTTGCATTGTCCATTGCTTGCATTCTTGCACTGTGTTCAGCTGCAAGAGAATCAATCAATGAATAATACATATTAAAATCAACATACTTTGCCGTCAATTCTTCCAATACTTCTTGATCATCATCGGGTTCAACATCCAACATTGATCCACTTTCTTCAATAGAAACCATATCTAAGCTTACAGGTAAAAGATCTTTAACTTTTAGCTCTTGAGCCAACATATTTAAAAATCCATTATGAACCATAATTACTTTATCTGTAATTCCATTATTAAAATCTTCAACAGCAGCTTTTACAAAATCTGCAGCCGTATCGTATTTTGGTGCTGAAGTAAGACCTACTTTAGAATCAAGTAGTTCTACTCCTTGAAAGTTAAAATAATCAATACCTTTTCTTCCTGCAGCACGTAGTCGAACTGTAACGCCTTTTTCACTGTATGTTTTAATCATGTTTCGAACTTCTTTAATGGTCGCCATATTAAAACCACCACAAAGACCTTTGTCCGCAGTTACAAAAACAATATCCACTGTTGATGGATTGTCATTCGCCGTAAATGCTCGAGCTTGATTTTCATCATCTTGAACTTTTGCTACACGACTTGCAATCTCTGATAGTACATCATTAATCTTCAGTGCATATGCTTTTGCTTGCTCAGACAATTGTTGTGTTCGTCGTAACTTCGCAGAAGAAACCAGCTTCATAGCCTTGGTTGTCTTTTGCGTGTTTTTTACACTTTTAATTTGTCTCGAAATATCTTTTAAGTTAGCCATAGCTATTCCTTAGTTTGCGTTAAAAATTGTCTTAAACTCATTAATTGCTGTTTCTAAAACAGATTTAATATCATCATCAACTTTTTTCTTTGATTTAATATCTTCTAAAACATTAGAGTATTTTTGCTCAATAAACGCATGAAATTCAGTTTCAAATTTAACTACATCAGCAGCATCAACATCATCTAAAAATCCATTAACACCAGCATATAAAATAGAAACTTGCTTTTCAATTACCAATGGCTTATTAACACCTTGTTTAAGAAGTTCAACCATACGTTGACCTCGTTCTAACTGTGCTCGTGTAGATGCATCCAAATCAGAAGCAAATTGTGCAAATGCTTCAAGCTCTCTAAACTGTGCAAGGTCAAGTTTAAGTGTACCTGCAACTTGTTTTGTCGCTTTAATTTGTGCTGCTCCACCAACTCGTGATACAGAAAGTCCAACATTAATTGCTGGTCTGATACCTGAGTTAAATAAGTCAGTTTCTAAGAAAATTTGTCCATCAGTAATAGAGATAACGTTTGTTGGGATATACGCCGCAACATCACCTGCTTGAGTTTCAATGATTGGTAAAGCAGTTAAAGAACCACCACCTAATTCATCGTTTACTTTTGCAGCTCTTTCTAATAATCTTGAGTGTAGGTAAAAAACATCCCCTGGGTATGCTTCTCGACCTGGAGGTCTTCGCAATAGAAGTGACATCTCTCGGTATGCAACTGCATGCTTAGATAGATCATCGTATACAATTAAACAATGTTGACCATTGTCTCGGTAATACTCACCAAGTGTAACACCCATGTATGGTGCTAAAAATTGCAATGCTGAAGATTCAGATGCACCAGCGTTTACAATAGTAGTATATTCCATCGCTCCTGCAGCTTCTAAAGCAGAAACAATATTTGCTACAGATGATGCTTTTTGACCAATAGCAACATAAACACATTTAACGTCTTGTCCCTTTTGGTTAATAATTGCATCAATAGCAACCGTAGTTTTACCTGTTTGTCTATCACCAATAATAAGCTCTCTTTGCCCTCGACCAATTGGTACAAGTGCATCAATCGCTTTGATACCTGTTTGAAGTGGTTCATGAACTGATTTTCTAGCCATGATTCCTGGAGCTTTCTCTTCAACAAGTCTCATCTGTGCTGCTTCGATTTCACCTTTACCATCAACTGGCTCACCAAGAGCATTAACAACTCTACCTAGTGTATCTGGACCAACTGGAGCTTCAAGAAGTTTACCCAATCTTTTACACGATGTACCTTCTCTTAAACCTTCAGAACTACCAAGAACAACAACACCAACAGAAGTTTCCTCTAAGTTTGATGCAAGTCCTTGTGCACCATTTTCAAATTCTACAATCTCACCAGCCATAACGTTGTTAAGACCATAAACTTTTGCAATACCATCTGCAAATGAGATGATTTTACCTGTTTCACTTACGTCTACATTTAATTCAAAATTATCAATTCTTTCTTTTATGATTGAACTAATTTCATCTGCTTGAATTTTTGCACCCATTCATTTTCTCCTTTTTTTACTAAACTGCTTTTAAAATATGATTCATCATTTGAGATTTCAATCTGTCTTTAGAGAATGCAATCTCTACGCCAAGACCTTCAATATCAACTTTGATACCATCATAATCACATACATTTTGAGTTAAAGCCAACTCAACACCAAATTTCTTTGAAAATTGTTTTTCAATTGACGTAACATATTTTTTTAACAATTTATTGTTTGTGTAAATTACACCCGTAAAATTGTTTGTTAAAACTGCTATATCCTTATTCAATTCATCAGAAACTACATTGATAATATCCAATCGCTTATTTACATTCAAAACTTTAATTAAGTTTTTAGTGGTATCACTGCAATTATCTACCAATGAAAAAATTAAATCTTCTTTTGCTTTTGAATCAACCTCTGTTGACATTAAAATCTCAACAAATTTATCTTGAGCATATGCTTTTGAAATTGTATTCAACTCAACCGCAACTGCACTAGCAGATTCAATATCTCTACCATCAAGCAATGCTTTTACATATCTTTTAGCTACTAAATTACTCATTAGGCAACCTTTTTCAATACGATATTCGCTAAGTCATCTTGTGACAATTCAATGTTGTCTGATTGTAACAATTCATTCAACACCTCTTCAACCACTTGATTTTTAACTTTTCTGGTTTCATTTTCAATTTTATCTTCAAAACTCTTGCTTAAATGCGCAATATCAGATTCCACACTAGCGGCTACTTGATCTTTGATTGAAGCAATACTTTCGTTTGCCTCTTCAATAATCGAAGACGCTAATACACGTGATTCTTCCAATGTTTTCTCAGCATCTTCAACTTTTTGTTGTGAAGCTTTCAATGTATCTTGAACTTTGTCTAATTGAGCTTGAATACCTGCAGTTCGATCAGCAAAAAATGCTTTTGCTTTATCGGCTAAAAGGTAATACAAAATTGCAATAAATATTACAAAGTTTACCGTTCTTTGGAGAATATCAGTTTCTCCACCTTCTGAAGCCAACAATGCTAAGGGAGACAATGCTAATAATAGTATTAATAGTTTTTTCATTTACTCTCCTTAAATTGTACTAAGCTTAGCTTTTAAGCTATCTTTGTATTGAGGCATTTGAGCGCTTAACGTATTTTTCAATACGATCACCTCTTCATCTAAAGATTTTACAAAATCGTTATATCTGTTTTCGATATCTGATTTTGCATCATTTAGTTTTGAAGTAGCAATCTCATTTGCTTCACTGTAAGCTTTTTCGCGAATAATCGCAGCTTCTTTTTTAGCTGTTGCAATAACATCGTTTGCATCAGCCAACATTCCATCTACATCAGCAGCATTGTTTCGAGCATTTTCCAAATCAGTTTTGATTGCGTCATCTCTCTCATCCATATGCTTAAGTAGAGGTTTAAATAGACAACTATTCAATCTCATAAGTACTAGCAAAAATGTAATACCTGAAATTAGTAGTAAGACAGGATCTATGTCTAACATTTATTCCTCCATGTTTTTATACAGTTTAGTTCGACTAAAACTGAGACATTCTAGCCAATTGTTCTATAAACGTTGATTAAAATAGTTATAAATTATAAAAATAGTTAAAATTGTAATTTTAAGAAACGATTTGAAGGAGTTATGAAAGGTTAAAGTGTTTTAAAAGTTTATCAATATCTTCTTGAGAATTGATCTGAATTTTAAGATAATTTTTTTCTGCTTTTACATCAAATTGTGATGATTTTAGAGATGAAATCACAGGATCAAGTGATGAAAAATCATAGTTTTGTTGCTTTTTGGCCGATTTTTTTCCTGCTCTTTTTTTAGCATCATCTTTATACTGCTTGACCAATTGTTCCGTTTCACGAACGGAGAGTTTTTGACCTAAAATAGAATCGGCTACAAGTTTTTGGATATCATCATCCAAACCAATAAGTACTTTTGCATGTCCTGCTGTAATTTTATCATTACCTAAAAGTTGTTGCACGTACACACTCAACGTGAGCAGTCTTAATGTATTTGTGATACTGGCTCGACTTTTAAAGATTCGCTGCGAAAGCTCTTCATGCGTTAGTGTATGTTCATTGATAAGATGCGCATACGAATACGCCAATTCGATAATATTCAGATCATCTCGTTGAATGTTCTCAATAAGAGCCAATTCACGTAGCTTATGCTCTTGCGCATCTATAATATGCGCCTTGATTGTTGTGTCACCATTAAGTGTTGCAGCACGTAAACGTCGTTCACCAGCAATAAGCACATAAC